>DASPVY010000081.1:0-4656 GCA_035622115.1 Candidatus Acidiferrales bacterium | reverse complement strand
ACTCCGTCGGAGCTCGAGCGGATCATCGGCAAGGCGCTCGAAAAAGACCGCGACTTGCGCTACCAGCACGCGTCGGACATGCGCGCAGATTTGAAGAGGCTGAAGCGCGAGACGGAATCCGGGCGCTCCTCGAAGGATATTGCGATTGCGAGCGACGCCAGCGCGGGCACGGCGCAGGCGGCGTCGGGGACAATGAGCGCGGTGAAAAATGCTTCATCGGCGACAATGGCCGGAAGCGATAGCGGCGTGCGAGCCGGACAACATTCGAGCAGTTCGGTGGTCGTCGAGGCGGCGCAGCAACACAAAGGAATGCTGGCGGGAGTGGCGATTGTGGTATTGCTGCTCGTCGCGGGGGCGGGATACGGAATTTATTCTTTCATGCACGGGAAATCGGCTGCGCGGCCGTTCCAAAATTTCGATATATCGCAAATCACGAAGAACGGAAAATCCACGCTCGCGGCTGTCTCTCCGGACGGAAAATACATTCTCAGCGAGTTGCGGGATGCCGGCAAGTCGAGCCTTTGGCTGCGGCACGTCCCGACGAACAGCGACACCCAGGTCATCGCGCCCGAAGATGCGATTTACGAAAGCCTGAGCTTTTCGCCGGACGGAAATTACATTTACTTCCGCAGGGCGGGGTCCGGAGTTCGGGACTATTGGGAGCTGATGCGCGCGCCGGTGCTGGGCGGGACGCCGCAGGTGGTGACGAAGGATATTGACGCCGGACCGGCGTTTTCGCCCGACAGCAAGCACTTCGCGTTTATGCGCGCGAACGATCCGGACGTGGGCAAGTTTCAGGTCGTGATCGCCAATGCGGACGGCAGCGGCGAAAAAATGCTGGCCGGAGGGCCTGATGAGGGGCGCCCCGAGCGCTTGACGTGGTCGCCGAACGGTAAGGAGATTGCGACGATTCGCTGGCAGGTCGGAGATCAGCTCAGCGCGATTGAGCTTTACGACACCGCTTCGGGCAAGGTGAGGAAAGCTGCGTCGTATAAGGACAAGTGGCTGTCAGAAGCGGTCTGGCTTCCGGACGGGAGCGGCCTGCTTAATCTGTATCAGGATGAGTCGACCGGTTACGCGCGGAATCAGATTGGAGTGCTAGCGCTGCCGGGTGGACAATTTCACTCGATCACCAAGGATACGAACGATTACCTGACGCTGACGCTCTCCGCCGACGGGAAAACTCTGGCGAACGTACAGCAGAAAAATTTCCGGAGTTTTTACGTGATGCCCGCCGCGGGAACTGGCGCCAGTCTTCCATCGGCGTCGCTGCCGCAGGATAAGGAATTCGATGATTTCGCGTGGGCGCCGGGTGGAGGCTTCTATCTCGGCGAGGACAACAGTATCGTGCGAGTTTCGGCTGACGGGAGCAACAAGATCGTGGTGTTGGGCGGGAAGTCGACGGATGGGATTAATACGTGCCCGGATGCTCGAAGCGTCGTTTTTAGCAGCTGGCTTGTCGACAGTACGGGAGCGAATTTGGACGTCTGGCGGATGGACCCGGACGGCTCAAACGCCAAACAGCTCACGCACGGGAAATGGGATACGCAGCCGCACTGCTCGTCCGATTCGAAAATGGCGTATTACTACTCGCGGGATGAGGGAGCCATCAAGAGAGTGCCCCTCGACGGATCGGGCCAGCCGGAAGTCGTGCCGGGAAGCGAGCATCCCAATTCGATCATTGCTTCCCATCGAATCGGGCTCTCGGCCGATGGAAAATATCTGGCATTTGTGATTTCGCCCCGCGCCGCCGGCGCCCTGAAGTTACAGGTCGTGCCGCTTGGTGCCGGAGCGGAACCGGAACCGCATGCAAGGCTGCTCGATCCCGATCCTCGAATCGCGCTGACTCTGCAATTCGCGCCGGACAGCAAGAGCCTGGTTTACTCGATTCGTGAAAGTGGGGCGCAAAATCTGTGGCTTCAACCCTTGGACGGCGGCGCGGGGCGGCTGATTACGAATTTCCCGGCGGAAAACATCAATTCCTTCAGCTTCTCGCCGGACGGCAAGTCGATTGGGATGGTGCGCGCGCACGTGGAAGCGGACGTGGTGATGTTGCGGGAGTCGAGCGCGACGGCGCAGTGAGACGCGGGGCAGTAGAAGAGAAGAACACCGCTGGAAGCCGGCGTGACGATGACCACGTTGTGCGGCGATAACCGTAAGCCTATACTCAGCTTCTAAGTAAAAAGAGCGAGAAAAAGCAAAATTCTGCGAGTGTGCGAACGGCGAACTGAAATATGAGGAATGCGGAGGCGGCGCGATACGCGAGATGGGCGGGCATCGTCGCGATCATGATATCGACGACGGTGGCGGCGATTTTTATCTCGCGCTCGGTGAGGCAGGCGAGTGCGCGCAGGCATGGGCCGAAGCCAGTGCCGTCGAGCGTGCAGCAAGCCTCGCAGAAATTCTCGTTCTCGAAAGTGGAGCAGGAGCGGACGATTTATACCGTCGAGGCATCGCAAGCCACCCAGTTCAAGGATCAGGATTTGAGCGTGCTCGAGGATGTGGTGGTCACGATGTTCGGCAAGGATGGCACCCGCGACGACACGATTCACACACGCGAATGCAACTACGAGCCGGGTACCGGGAAAATTCTGTGTGCAGGCGACGTACAGATTGATATCCGTTCGGCGGCGAACCCGCAGAGCAATCCAAGTCCCCGAAGCGTTCGTGTGGATACGAGCGGCGTGACGTTCGATCGCGAAACGGGAGTGGCGACGACGGAGAAGCCGGTGGCGTTCGAGTTTCCAAACGGACAGGGCCGCGCGATCGGGGTGCGTTATCAATCGAACGACGGGCGGCTGGAACTCGAACACAAAGTGGAAATGACCATCCAGCAAAACCGGAAGCCGGGCACGATTCCGGTGGTGCTCACGGGCGAAAGGCTCACGTATCTGCACGATCGTCGCGTGGCAACGCTGGAAGGGGCGGCTCATGCGATCCAGGGGACGCGCGAGCTGACGGCGCAGAAAATGACTCTCGATCTCGACGCCGAATTGCACGCGCAACATGCGCAGGCGACGGGGAATCCGCAATTGCGGGGCATCTACGGCGCGGATCCGGTGGTGTTGAATGCCGACCGCTTCGACGCGCAAATGGATCCGGCAGGGTGGATTGAGAACGTGGTCGCGAATGCAAACGTGCGCGGCGAGCGAAAAACGGCGGAGGGATCGGATACACTCACGGCCAAAACGCTGCTTGTGAGAATGGAACCGAAGAACAACCAGCCGCGCGACTTGAAGGCGGACGGCGGCGTGAAGATTCAGATGAACGGCAAGGAGAATTCAGGGCAGCTCGAAACGCCGGTGCTGCTGGCAAAATTCGTCGAGGGAGCAAATCCATCGCAGCGGCGAATCGAATCGGCGACGACGCCCGAGGCGGCGACAATCGATTTCGCAGACGCCGATTCGAAGACGAACGTGCACACCAATCACGGGCGCGCCGAATTCGACGAGCAGAACCGGATACGAAAATACTACGGAGACTCCGGCGTCCAAGTGGTGCGGAAATCCGGGAGCGGCGCGCCGCAAAAGACGACAGCTCAGCAAATGGTGGCGGCCTTCGACCAGACCGGAGCGTGGGAGACGATCCAGCTCGACGGAAAAGTGCACTTTACTCAGGCGGACCGCACGGCCGACGCGCGGCACGCGCTGATGACGAAATTGACGGACACGATTGCGCTCGACGGGTCGCCGGTGGTGACCGACGCAACTTCCCGAACTTCCGCCGGAAGCATCGTGATTCGACAGCAAGGCGACTACATTTCGGCGAAAGGGGCGGTGCGGTCGACGCACCTGGGAGCGCCGCCGGCGAGTAACCCGAGCATGGGTTCTGGGCCAGCCCACATATCGGCCGACGCGCTGAGCGGATCGAACACGACCGGCGAATTGACCTACTCCGGGCACGCGAGGATGTGGCAGGGCGATTCGGTCCTGGAGGCGGACACAATTCAGCTTTTCCGCGACGAGAAGAGACTGGATGCCCTGGGCCATGTCGTGTTGGTCTTCCCTCAGTCGGCTATGCAAACAGACGCTTTGGCGCCCAAGCCGGCCGCGCAGAAACCGGGCACGGCAAAGCCCGAAACGCCCAAGCCGGCGGCGCCGGTCCTTTGGAAGGTACAGGCGCCAATGCTGCGATTCTGGAACGATCTGGGACGGGCGCACCTGGAAGATGGAGCGTTTGCCGAATCCGTGGACCAATCGGTGAAATCGCGCACGCTGGATTTGTTCTTGTCGCCACCAACAGCGCCGGCCGCAGGGCAGGGGGCGGACGCGACGACAGCGGACGGCATTGTGACCGGAGGGAGGCAGCTGATAAGGGCGCTGGCGCTGGGTAACGTGGTGGTTCACCAGGCGGACCGGCAAGGCACCGGGGAGCGCGCGGACTACACGGCCGCGGACGAAAAATTCGTTCTTTCAGGCGGTTTGCCCACGGTTACGGATGAGGACAATAATAGGACAACTGGGCGTTCGTTGACCTTCTACCGAGCGAGTGATACGATTTTTATTGATTCAGAGAACGGTTCACGCACACTAACCAGACATCAGGTTGAGAAATGAAGCAGCATGTTGAAGCTCCAAGCCGTCGAAATCAGTAAGTCCTATCGAGGACGGAAGGTCGTTGATGACGTCAGTGTGGAGATTCGACAGGGTGAAGTGG
>DASPVY010000080.1:0-12413 GCA_035622115.1 Candidatus Acidiferrales bacterium | reverse complement strand
CATAATTTCCGCGCAATCGCGAAGAGGAAAGCCCGCGATGCCAGTACCGATCGCCGGAAACGCAATCGTTTTGAGGCTCTTATCCGCAGCGAGGCGCAGAGACATTGCGGTGGAACTGCGCAGCGCTTTCGCGGTCGTCTGCCCGCCCAATTGCATGCTGGCTGCGTGGATGACGTGCCGCGCTTTCAGGTTTCCGCCACCCGTGATGGCCGCACTGCCCACAGGTATCGATCCAAATTCATTGCATTCGCGCTGAATAGCGTCGCCGCCTTTGCGGCGAATGGCGCCGGCAACGCCGCCGCCGAGCTGCAAATCGTTGTTGGCGGCATTGACGATGGCATCCACATCAATCTCGGTGATGTCGCCTTGCTGAATGAAGATGTGTTCGGCCAAGTTCATACGTCGTCTACTGCAATGCAATCGGCTGCCGCGCCTTCAGCCGCGCAGCTTCTCCTCCGTTTTCGGATAGTCGTAAACGCCGCGCCCGGACTTGCGTCCGAGACGCCCCGCTTTGACGTATTGTGCGAGAAGCGGGCACGGCCGGTATTTTTCGCCCAGCGTCTTGTGGAGATATTCCAAAATGCTCAAACGAACGTCCAGGCCCACGAGGTCAACCAATTCGAAGGGCCCCATCGGATGATTGAGCCCGAGCTTAAGAGCCTTGTCGATGTCCTCAGCGCTGGCGATGCCCTCTTGCAGCATGTAAAACGCTTCGTTGCCGATCATGGCATTGATGCGGCTGGTGATGAATCCCGGCGATTCCCTCACGACGACGACTTCTTTGCCCATTCGCCGGCCGACTTCCGCGCACGCCGCCATCGTTTCATCCGAAGTCTCAAGCGCGCGAACGACCTCGAGCAACTTCATTTTCGGCACGGGATTGAAAAAATGCATTCCGACGCAGTGCTCGGCGCGAAATGTGATCGCGGCCATTTCGGTGACCGAAAGCGAAGACGTGTTGCTGGCAAGAATGGCGCCGGGCTTGGCGAACTTATCGAGCACGGTGAAAATCTCGAGCTTCGTCTCCATCTCCTCCGGAACCGCTTCGATCACGAGATCGGCCTCGCGAATGGCCTGGTCAATCGATCGTGACGTCGCGAGCGAAGCCATCGCGGCGTCACGCTGTTCCGTCGTAAATTTGCCGCGGTTGACGCCATCTTGGAGGCTCTCGCGAATCCACGCGAGCGCCTGCTCGAGAGCGTTGGCCGAAACGTCTTCCAGAACTGTCCGGTACCCACCCTGCGCCGCCACGCAGGCGATTCCGCGGCCCATCGTCCCCGCGCCGATCACCGTAATCGTCTTCACGTCCATCGTCGAGTCCGCCTAGGTACGCACGGGAAAGAGCCGCGCGGCGTTGTCGTACAGAATCTTCCGTTGCGCTGCAGGAGAAATCGGCAAAGCGCGGAATTTTTCAATATTGCCGCGCACTCCCGGGACACCCGGACCAGGCCAATCCGTGCCGAATAAAACTTTGTCAGCGATTTCCTCGATCCGCGGAAAATATTCCATCAGTTTCTGAGGAGGGATCCCGGAGACATCCATGTACATGTTTTTGTGCCGACGGACGAGGAAAAATGCTTCTTCCATCCATATTGGACGGCCGCCATGGGCAAGAATCACGACGAGCTCGGGAAAATCGACGCCGACGTCATCCGCGAGCATCGGCTGGGCGTAGAGATTCCGCGCACCTGGAAAAATCGAAGTGCCGGTATGAATCATGATCGGAATGCCAAGCGCCTGCGCTTTTTCGTACATCGACGCGAGTGGACCGAACCCATCGCGATACGCGTTGGGCGCGAATAACTGGTGCGACGGATGCACCTTGAGGCCGCGGATTCCGATTTCGCGCAGGCGCTCGACTTCTGCGCCGGCATCGGGCACGAATTTCGGATGGACGGAGCCGAAAGCAAGAAGACGATCGGGCCGCACGGAGCAATAGCGCGCGATCCAGTCATTCACTTCGGGACCGAAGCCGATGACCTCAGGGCTGACGTAATTGATCAGACCGGCGCGCTCGATGCCGGCTTCGTCGAGAAATTTCAGGAATTCCTTGGGGCTCGCGGAATATCTCTCGACTTCGGCGTAGTCCTTCCGGCCATGCTGAATGAGCTTCAGCGCGTGCGGCTTGAACATATCGAGCGGCTGAATGTGAATGTGAATATCGATGATGGGCTGCACGATGGGCGATGTCCTCTTAAATCGAGCGGAATTCGTCCGGATCGAATCCCAGCACGACGCGGCCGCCTGCGAGCACAACCGGCCGGCGAATTAGGTTGGGATTTTCGGCCATCAAGCGGATCGCTTCGTCCCGTTCAGGCGGGTTTTGCTTCATGTTGTTCTGTCGATACAGATCGTTGCGAGGATTGAGGAATTCCGTGTGGTCGCGCGATCCGATGAGCTTTTCGAGTTCGGCCGGGTTCAGCCGTTCTTTATCCAGATTCCTGAAATTCAGAGCGACGCCGCGATTCTCGAGAAATGCGCGAGCCTTGCGGCAAGTGGTGCAGGTCGGCTTGTGCAGAAATTGTATCGTGCGCTTCGCGCCGCGCGTTCGCGGAGCACCCCGCTTCGCCGCAGTTTTTTTCACTGCCTTCTTCTTCCCTTCCATCACGAATCTCCTCGACCTTGATGCATTCTTACGCCGGCGCGTTCGTCAGTATCGCGAAACGCTCGAATCGATTTCAATCGACCAGCGGTCTATTCCACCGGACATCGAGCGCGCGCTTTCGACCCCCTGAGAGCGCAGCCACGCGGCGGCGTCGAGGCTGCGCATGCCATGGTGGCAAAACAGGATAACCTCGTCCGCCGATTCGATGGCCGCCAGATTCGAGGGAATTTCGCGAAGCGGAATGAGCTTAGATCCTTCGATGTGAGTGGTCTGATATTCCCAGGGCTCGCGCACGTCCACGAACAGAAATTGATCCCCTCGATCGAGCCGCTGTTTCACTTCGCGCGGTGTGACTTCGATGTTGGCCAACGGATCGGATTCCGTCATCTTTTGTCCCCGTCAGTATCCAAAATCCGCGGCGGCGGAATAAGCGTGCTCGCGAACAGCCAGTTGTTCGAATCGGTCGGCGCCGAGCTGCGTCAGATATGCGGTTCGATTGGGCACGCGCACAACCCACTTCTCGAGCCAGCGCTCGAAGTCGTGAAGTTCTCTGCTCTGCGCATGATATTCGGAAAAAAAATCGTGGTCGCGGCCGTAATAGCCCTGCACCGGCGAAGGGTGGGCGCCGCCCGGATCGTGTACGACTGCAGCGACAACAAATCCAGGCACGAGCGTCCGGTTCGGATCGGACGCGATTACTTCGGGCGCCACGATCTCCTCCGCGACGACAATTACCTTTCTCGCAGCCCGCATGCCGTCTATTGCGACTCCCAGGCTGCCCCAAATGTGGGCATTCCCAAACTCATCGGCTCGCTGAACGTGCAGAATCGCGACATCGGGACGCAATGATCGAACCGCGACGAGCTTGTCTTCGTTCACCGGCGAGACGAATTCCCGCAGATTGCCGTTCTTCTTCAGCAAGTCGCTGCCCAGTGTCGAATATGTCGGCACGAACGGAACCCCAAGGGCCGCGGCATGCAGCGCCAGCGCCATCGTGAAATTCGAGTAGTCGATCATGTCCACTCGCCGCGGAATTCCCTGCTCCGTCGCGCGGCGCAAGCAATATCCCACTCCGGCCGAGACATTGCCGACCCAAGCCGCCATCACTCGCGAGGCGCAGCCGGCTCCAATCAATTGATCGAAAAGTATGTCGGAGATTGGACCGACGAGAGTCAAATCGCGGCGGCCCTGACGAATCAATTCCTGGCCCGCTGAGAACGGGATCATCTGTTCCATCTGAGCGCCGAGGAGGACCATCGCGCCAGACGGCACGTATTGCGCGATTGCCTCGGGCATCGTCATCAGCTTGGCAGGTAGCTTCATCTCTGCGAATCTGCCTCTCGAATCATTTCGTCCAGAAATGGTTCGGATCGAGCGAGCGCATCGCCGCGAGTTCGCCGGAACTCGGCGCCGGAGTCTCGGCAATGTTGTCTGCCACACGCAAAGACCAACCGGTATTTGCGAGGACGTCTTCAACGGCAACACCGGGATGCGTGGACGCGAGGACCGCCTCGCCGTCACTTCCATATCGCAGGACGCCGAGCGTGGTGATCAACGCTGCAGGACCCGAGCGAGGGGGCAGTCCCTGAGCCACGCGCCAGCCATTGCCGCGGCCAAAGCCCGGAGACGTCACGAACTCGACGCGCTCGCGGAGGCGCGACTTTTCATGCGCGAGAAGCACGACAGTGCGCTGAGCCAAACAAGCGATGTCGCACGCCCCGCCCGATCCGGGCAAGCGGTGAATCTCGCCGTGGCGGCCGCCCCAAGTGGAATTCAAATTGCCGAAACGATCCACCTCCGCTGCGCCCAGGAAACCAACGTTCACTCGCCCCTGCTGCAGCAAAGCCATCACCTCGAGCATCTGGCCGCATTGCGTGGCGCCGCGCAGATTCGGCGGATCGGCCATGGTGTAGAGGAGCTGGGGCGAAGGCGATTCACGAATCAAGCCGTTTTCATAGAGGCCGATCGCGGCCGGCGCGTGCGTCCGCTTGGCGACAACAAACGCCAGCATCGGCAACCGCATGCCCACGAATACAAATTCTCCGTCGGCGATTTCGCGCGCGGCGGCGGCAACCATTAGCTCGCCATATGTGTATCCGCGCGCCAAGATCTGAGATTCGAGGGCTGTTGCCACGATTCCTTATCGTCCTCTACCGCCGCGCGCGTCCGGCGCAAATGCAGCGCGTGCCATTCAATATTGTTCGATGCTACTTCCCGCGGAACTGCGGGCGGCGCTTCTCGAAAAATGCGGCCAAGCCTTCGGCGCAATCCTCGGACGAAAAACACTGCACCTGCCGCGCGATCTCCTGATCCAGGGCACGTTCGAGCGCAGGCCGATCGGAAGTGAACAGCCGTTCTTTCACGAGTTCCAATGCCACTGGAGGCCCTGAAGCAAGATTCGCGGCCAGCGCGTGCGTATCTTCGGCCAAGCGATCGGCGGGAACCACATGATTGAAAATCCCAATCCGGTAGGCCTCCTCAGCCGAAATCATTTCGCCGGTGTAAAAAAGCTCGGCTGCGATCGCCGGTCCGACAAGCCGGGGCAAATGATAGGTGCCGCCGAAATCGGGATACAGGCCGATTTTGGCGAAACTTTCGCCGAAAGTCGCGGAATCGGACGCGATGCGGAGATCGCAACCGAGGGCAAGATTGGCGCCGCCACCCGCGGCAGGGCCGTTGACTGAAGCGATCACCGGTTTGGACATCGTCGCGAGAAGTAGCGAGATTTCCTTCCCGGATCGAACCAGGCTTTCGAGTTCATTCGCCGCGTTACGCATCCGCGCGTCGCGAAGGAGCGCGAGATCGCCGCCCGCACAAAACGCGCGTCCCGCTCCCGTCAGCACGACAGCGCGGACGGAGGAATCATCGGCGGCGCGGCCAAGCGCATTGACGAGCGCTTCGCCGAGCTCAATGTTGAGCGCATTCAACCGGTCGGGCCGGTTGAGGCGCAGCGTCAAGATATTTTCGTGGCGCTCCTCGAGGAGCACGTTCGCGCCGACCGATTTCACCGCTTCCGTCATAAGGATGTTCCTGAAAGAATCTCGCGAGCCGAACGCGGGTGGCTCAGGTCTTCAGCCCTTTTAAGAGTGCCGCAAGTTTCTTAAAATAGCGCATCTTCACACCGCGTTCAGATCCCGCATTTTGACCGCTCGTCGAGGGCAAAACGAAAACTCGCGCGCCGTAAAGCGTCTCTTTCTGGAGTCCCAGCTTGCACGTGCGCCCCGAGAAACGCTCGTAAACAAGCTTCCCGTTGAACGCCACGACTAAGGGTTTGTACTCCTCTAGCTTCTGAGCGAGCAGCACTCGCCCTTCGGCAAATTCCTGGCGCTCGATATCTTCAAAACCTTTCGTCGGCCGCTTGACGAGATCCGTCAGGCCGACGCCAAATTCGACGAGTCGTTTGTCGTCATTGTAGCTGAGGAGCTCGGGGACCACGCCGGATTCGTAGAGCAGAGGCCAAAATTGATTGCCGCGGCCAGCATAGTAATGCCCGACGCGCGCCGACCGTTCGCCAGGATTGCAACCGACGACGATCAGCTTCATGCTTTTTCGAAGATAATCAGGCAGCGTGCGCATCCGCTTCTTTGTCTCCGCAAAAAGTTCCCAGGGACCGCGGACTTCTATCCGGACGCCTAACGATTGAAACGCTCGCGCAGAGAGTTCAAAGCTTTCGCTGATCCCTTGATTGGCCTGGTCCAGGTCATCGAAGCGCCGACGCGACCCCCGGCCGCATTGTAATCAATTTTACGGCGCGCCGCGATGTTCCGAATGCCCGCCCGGCCGATTCCAGCGCTACTTGCCTTTGAATTTGGCCGCCCTCTTTTCGACGTAGGCGTTCAGGCCTTCCTTCGCATCTTCGCTCGTAAACAGCAACTGCTGCAGTTCACGTTCGAATCCAAGAGCTTCGGCGAGGGGGATTTCAGAGCCCGTAGCCACGGCGCGCTTGATCAGGCCAACCGCTCGAGAAGCCTTATTCGGCGGACAAAACTGCTTCGCATACGCGAGTGCGTCCGGCCAGAAGGAGGCCGAGTCGAAAACATGATGAATCAAGCCGAGCTGCAAGGCTTCGTCGAAGCTGAATGTGCGGCCCGAGGCCATGAGCTCGAGAGCACGCGAACGCCCAATCGTCCGCGACAGCCGCTGTGTTCCGCCCGTGCCTGGCAGAACCCCCAGATTCACTTCCGGAAGACCGATTTTTCCGGCATCTTTTCGCGCGATGCGGATGTCACAGCCCAGGGCGACCTCAAGCCCGCCGCCCACCGTGTGGCCGTTCAACGCCGCGATCACCAGCTTGGGAGTCTGCTCGAGACGCATCAGGGTCTCGTTGGCATGGAGGCAAAAGTAATATTTGAACTCCGGAGTCGCGGAGGTGAGCATCGAGATGCTGGCGCCCGCGCAAAAGAATTTCTCTCCCTTGCCGCGCAAGACGATGACGTGGACGCTCGCATCCATCCGCGATCTTAAAATTGCGGCATCGAGCTGCTGCATCATTTCATACGAGTACGTATTGGCCGGCGGGTCGTCGAGCTCGAGAATCGCAAGCCCGTCCTCGACCTGGTAGTGGACCAGGATCTTCTGTTCCGTCGCTGTGCTCGACGTCATTTTTCGCCCCGGAACTTTTGTCCGGCGTTATCGCCGCGCTGAAGCTCGCGACCGCCGCTGATAAATCCACGAAGGCCTTAGCATAGCGAGTAAACGGAAAAACTCAAAGTCTCGCGACAGAAACACGACTCGTCGGCGGAGGGACGCCAGCGCATGATGCCGGGACGCGGCAATCGCCAAGCGCGTGTGTTACCCTATTCGCGTACCTGACCTTCCGAGGCAGGTAACACCCAAATGAGCGCACCCAAATTAGATCCGATCAATGCATCGCCCGGCACCGGGGCGTCTCGCGCCGCCGCGGGCGCCACGGCAAAACCAGCCGCGCCTGCCGACAACGAGCTCGAACTGGTCACTGCGGCGCGGAAGGGCGACGTCTCGGCGTTCGAGACGCTCGTAAACCGTTACGAACGAAAAATCTTCCGCCTGGGGATGAATATCACGGGCAGCCGGGAAGACGCCGAGGACGTGATGCAAGAGGCCTTTCTCAAGGCCTACGAGCATCTTCCTGAATTCCAAGGGAACTCGCGCTTCTACACATGGCTCGTCCGGATCGCCGTCAATCAGGCGCTGATGAAGCTGCGCAAGCGGCGGCCCAATGAAACATCGCTGGACGCGGAAATCGAAACGGGCGAGGACTCCTATTTTCGAGACGTCGAAGACTGGGGCCCGTCGCCGGAGGAACGCTACCGGCAGGCCGAGCTGCAAGGAATTCTTTCCGAAGTGATTGCGGAACTGGACCCTTCTTTCCGAATCGTATTTCAACTTCGCGACATCGAAGAACTATCCACGGAAGAAACCGCGGAGATCTTAAAACTTTCGGTTCCCGCGGTTAAATCCCGGTTGCTGCGTGCGCGGCTCAAGCTGCGCCAAAGACTCAACCGCTACTTTCGGCAAGGTGACAAACAGTGAAGTGCGACAACATTATTGAAGAACTTTCGGCCTATCTCGACGACGCGCTCGATCCGGCCCTCAGGCAAGAACTTGAAGAGCATCTTAAGAAGTGCAAGAAATGCCGGCTGGTTGTGGACACGTGCAAGAAAACCATTCAGATTTTCTGCAACTCCGAGCCGGTACCGCTGCCGGATGAGACCCGCATGCGCCTTCACAGCGCGTTGCGCGAGCGGCTCGAGCAGATGCGGCGATAGGACTACCGCGGCCGCGACGACCGCCGGTTGGATGGCCCTCCACTCTCCCACATTGGGATTTGGCGTCCGATTCCCTTCTCGATCGCAGTTTCGTAAACGCAAGCAGCCGTCGTTACATCCTCAATCGCAATTCCGCTCGATTTGAATAACGTGATTTGGCCGGAGCTGCTGCGGCCAGTTTTTCGCCCTACTGCAATATCGGAGAGCTCGAGCACGCTCTTCCAGCGTTCTGGGTCTTTGGCATAAGTCTGAATTAAGTCGCCAGCCTCGATTTTGGCCTGTTCGAGCAAATCTACGGCGACGACATTCGATCGAAGCACGGCGTCATCGTCGAGTTCGCGCTTCTCCGGAAAGTTGGCCCCGATGGCATTAATGTGCATTCCGGGCTGCAGCATCGAGCCCGTTACGACCGGCCGCGACGCCGTCGTAGCAGTAACGACGATGTCTGCGCCGGCTACCGCCTCAGCCGCGGATCCCACCGGCTCGACCGCGATTTTGAGCAACTCCGCGGCATCTTTGGCGAATTTCTCGCGTCGCGCGGCATCCCGGCCAAAGGCGCGTACACGATCGATTTTTCGAACTAGCGCGATGGCCTGCAGTTGAGTTCTCGCTTGCAGTCCGGTGCCGATCAGCCCGATCTTGCTCGCGTCCGGCCGCGCCATCAGGCGCGTGGCGACGCCGCTGGCTGCGCCCGTTCGCATCTGACCAAGATAGTCGGCTTCGATGAGCGCCAGAAGTTCGCCAGTTACGGCGTTGAACAGCGGAACGATAAACCGCAGCCCCTCTCGCGCACTCGTGTAGATCTTCATCCCCATGTAACTCCGGCGCACATCCGCCGCAGCCATGTAATGGAGATAGGAGCCGTCTGGAACGTGCAAGCGACGGCGGGGCTGCACAATTCCCGTTCCGTCACCGAGCCGCTCAAACGATTCTTCGACGGCGCTGAGCGCCATCTGCATTGTCAGCAATTCGCGCACATCGGATTCGTGCAGCAGAAGCGGCATTCGTTTTGGCCTTTCTAACGATTCTTCGTCAGCGACTAATCCCGCCTAGAAATTGTTGATGTGAAATCGCAGAACGCGGGATCCGTCAATATCGAGTACGAGAAAATCGCCTCGAAAGCTCGCGGCGATTTGAAATCTTCCTCCGCCGACCTGGAGGCGCGACCCGAGCAGATCTCCGAATTTTGGCTGGCCGTCGAGTGTCCACACCAGCACGCCCCGGCGAACGGAATCGGGCGTGAACACATATTGCGAACTGACGCCGATGCCGACACCCACGGGCGACGTTCCATCGGCTCCAGTTGGCAACGGAACTGGCGCTGCGCCCTGAGATCCAGCTGCCGGCTCCGCTGGGGAAGGGTTGTTCCATGCCGCAACGAAATCTCCGTCTAATGTGAATTTCTGCACGCGGGTGCTCGTTGCGTCCAAAACGTAGAGATGCCCTTCTGAACTGGCTGCGAGCGACGCGGGAACAAACGTTTCGCCCGCTGTGTAAGCGGCAACGAGCGTTTTTCTGTATCTGCCCCGCGCGTTGTATTCGCGGATCTCTCTGTGCTCAACACCGCGCTCCCCGCTCGGCGCGCCGACGCTCACAATCACAAAAATATCTCCTGGATCATCGACCGCCAGAGAGACAGGTCGCTGGTGTGCTTTTACGGGCGCGAGCGGATACTGCCGGAAAGCCTCGCCCTCCGGCGAAAAGATGAAGATCGAATCGGCGTTCCGGCCGAGCACGTAAATCCCCGCTGCCGAATCGACGACAACACGAAATGGATCGCCCGGCACGCGATCGTTAAAAGCCAACAGTGGACGGCCCGAGGCGGTAAATTTTTGAATGTAGCCGGAACCGGAGTCGGCGATGAATATATTCCCTGCAAAGTCGGTGCTCAGCCATTCCGGATGGCTCAACTGGCCGGGCTCACTGCCACGCGTTCCCCATTCCCCGATGAATGTGAGCGGCGGCTGCGGCGGAGGGGCCTGCGCGGTAGCTTCCGTGTGGCTGCAGCCTGTGAACGTCAGCAGCATGAAAGTGACGACGGCAGGAGCGGCGCGATTTGAAATCGACGACAACGTTCGACCCGCCGCTGCTGACGGAAACATGTATCCCTAGTGTCCTCGCTTTTTGGGCTTCACGTGTGTTGGATGCCGCTGCTCGTCCATCCGCCGGATCACGGTCTGATGCATGCGATAATCCCTTTCTTCCTTGCCGGAGGTATTGATGTTTTCGAACCGAAATGTAGCGTCGCCGCCCGTTTCCGTCGCCGGAGTGACGTCCACTGGCATCAATCCGCAAAATCCGCTCTCGACGTACGCCGTTTCGTAGCGCTCGCGTTTTGTACTCCAGGTGTAAGCTCGCATCGTAGTGAAATCGCACACGTCCCCTTCGGGCCCTCGTGTGCCAAAGAGAATATATTGCGGCTTCGTCCCGCCGGAAGGGTCCGCGGCGCGATTCAATTCAAACCATGCTCCAACACGAATTCCCGCCGAACTCGCATAATCGGGCAAAGGAGACGGCAAATCCATCTGGACGAAGCGCGCAACAACCCAGCCGGCCAACGGTCCGGCGTCCTTCACATCGCTCAAGGTCAGGAACCAATCTTCCTTCTTAGTCGTGGCGGGCTCGCCGGTTTCGGATTCGTCGCCAGTGGAATTCGCCTCGCCATTGCTCGCGCTCTCTTTGCCCGTGGCCGCTGCCGGCACGTCCATCACTTTTCGCCCGAGAATGGCGACTTTGGTGTCGCGGCCAATTTGGTAGATGCGCGCAGCGTCGCGGCCTGGCTCGATGCGCAGATTGCTGAGGGCTTTCGTGGTCGCCCACGCCTGGATCGGCATGGTCTTCGCCTGCGCCGTCAGCGCAACGATTCGCTGCCACAGCTCGGCAGACACAAGGTCGCGCGACGCGATCCAGCCTTCGACGCCGGCGGGTGTCCGGACCCGCGTAGAGTCGCCTGACCGCGAAAGAACCTCAACGCGGTCGCCAAAATTCATGGCCTGGAGCGATTCCCGCACTTGAGCATTGCTGCTGTAAACCGTCACATTTCGTCCGCCCACATACCCAGTCTCGAGTGGCGCTGCATTTCGATGCGCGTGCCAGTAAGCGACGCCTCCGACGGCCGAAAGCAAGACCGCGCCGAGCAGGATTCGGCGCATCAGCATTCATCTCCATGACTGATTGCTCCGATACGCGACCCATGAAATTCGCGCCGCGCGCGATTCAGCGATTGGCGCGACGCGGTTGCGCAGATACGGATGACAACGACAAACATGCCCGACCCCCGCGAGAATAGTTATTCTACATGACCGCGTTCTCTGCGCGAGCGGGGTCTGCCGCATTCACGGCACAATTCGGAATCCATTCAAACCCCTTCGCCATCAAACGGACAGCCAGCGAGCCGGTTGAGCTGGATGGCGACTTCTGGGGGGGACGATGCAAGTGCTCGATAAGTTAAGGCCGCTGGCGCTTTTGCTCCTGCGTCTCGCTCTGGGACTCATCTTCATCAGCCACGGTTACCCGAAACTCCTCGGGAACCCACACCAGTGGATCGGCAATTTCGAGCACATGGGTTTCCCCGGCTATTTTGCATACGTGGCCGGAACGCTGGAATTTTTCGGCGGGATGCTGCTAATTGCGGGACTGTTTACGCAAATCGTGGGTTTGCTTTTCGCGATCGAGATGTCGGTCGCGCTCGTGAAAGTACATTTCCCGCAGGGGCCGCTCCTGCAGGTAAAAAACTACGAATTTCCGCTGATGCTGGCGGTCGCGGGGTTCGTGCTGGCAACTTTCGGCGCGGGGATCTTCTCACTCGACCAGGCGATCTATGGAAGGCGCTCACCAGGCCGCGGCAAGCCCAAGAGCTAAGCGGTCTGCGCGCTATGCTCTGAAGGCGCGCTGCCGGGCGCAGTGATTTGCTGCGGAAGCGGCGCGACCGGCATTACAATCCAACAGACGATGTAGCCGACTATGCCCGGGAAGAATCCCGAGAACAGCGTCAAGAGCACCCAGAGCAAGCGAACCAGCGTCACGTCCCAATCGAGATATTCGGCGAATCCGGCGCATAC
>DASPVY010000079.1:0-4515 GCA_035622115.1 Candidatus Acidiferrales bacterium | reverse complement strand
GGCTGCGCGAAACGCGCCGTGGGCACAATGCTGGCGATGACGAAGCCGATGGAGAGAATGCTCCAGGTGCTGATCAGCAGCGCAATCGTAAATCCAAAAAGCGGAGCATGGACGCCGGCCGGATAGTACCGTTTGCCCGCGAGCAGCAACAACGCCAGCGTGGCGGCGGTGAGCAGCAGCTTCACGATGACGTGGGCCGTAAGGATCGTCTGCGGGCGAAGCGGCGTAGCGCGAAGCCGTTTGAGAATGCCGCCTTCGCGGTAGATGGAGATAATGGTGACCAGAGACAGCACGCAACTGACAACGATCAGAAGCGACGCGAGAACCGGCAGGCCGACGCGAATGAAACTGCTGGCCCCCAGCTCGGAGGGGTCCATGCGCTTGCCGAGCAATCGACCGAACACGACAAAAGCCAAAACGGGGATAACGATGGTCCCGATGGCGCCGAGCGGCTCGCGCAGGAATATCTTGAGCTCGATCCAAGTGAGTTTCCAGAGTCCACGAAGCATCATGAGAATGCCTTAGTCGCGGATCGAGTGACCCGTCAATTTCAGAAAAACGTCCTCAAGGTTGGGAAGCACGGTGCGAAAATCGGTGACCCGGATGCGGTTTTCCGAGAGACACCGGATCACCTCGGTCACGAGATCGTCGCCTCGGCCACGAATAGTGAATCGCGAATCTTTACATTCGACGGATTCAACTCGCGGGATTCGTCGAAAATATTCTTCCGCAGTCGGGTCGCCGGTCGCCAAGATGACGCTGCGCTCCGGGCAATGCCGCGCGACGAGTCTTTCCGGCGTATCTATGTCAATCACCCGGCCGTGCTCGATGATGGCCACGCGGTCGCACAGCCGCTCGGCCTCTTCCATTAGATGAGTAGTCAAAAAAACCGTCTTGCCGCGTTCACGGATGCCGCGCACCAGGCCCCAGATGGCGCGTCGCGACTGTGGATCCAGCCCCGTGGTCAGTTCGTCGAGAAAGACCAATTCCGGATCGTTAATCAGCGCCAGGGCGATGAACAGCCGCTGCTTCTGGCCACCGGAAAGATTCATGAACCAGGCGTCGCGCTTCTCGGCGAGACCTAGCTGCTCGAGCAGGCGCTCGGCGTCTTGGGGCTTTTTCCGGTAGAGCGAGGCCCAGAGGCCGACCGCTTCCCAAACTTTGATGCGCTTCTGCAACTGCGCCTGCTGCAACTGAACGCCGATGCGCTCCTGAAGTTCGTAGACGTCGCGGATGGGATGGAAACCCAGGACGGAGATGCTGCCGCGGTCCGGCGTGCGCAGGCCCTCGATGCATTCCATCGTGGTGGTCTTACCGGCGCCGTTGGGCCCGATCAGACCAAAGATCTCGCCGTCGTTGACCTCGAACGAGACTTCGTCGACGGCCACAGTCTTGCCGTAGGTCTTGCGGACGCCGGATACCTGGATGACAGGACGAGTGGCCGTCAACGCGATCACGCGTCAGGCGTGGGCCGTAACAAGTTTGCGAACGGCAAGGGTTACCATCAAACGAGCCATGCCCGTAAATACCATGCTGATTCCGACTAATGTGCCGACTACCCAGCCGGAGCTCGAAGGCCACTGTTTCCAGATCAGCGCGCCAAGGATCAACGTGATGATTCCGTCGAGCAGTATCCAGCCTGCGCCGTCAGATTGGCGGTCCGCGAAATACGCCACCAGATCCATCACGCCTTCCACGAGAAAGAAAATCGCGATGGCAAAAGTCAGGCTGGCGACGCCGAGGACCGGATGAGTAACGAAATAGAGCCCAACGACAAGATAGAGAAGCGCGACCAGGAGCTTCCACACAATGTTACCCGCTCCCTTGGACTGAAACGCATGAATCCCCTGAAACACGCCGCTGAAAACGAGCAGCCACCCGATCACGATGACCACGCCCAAGGATGTTGCCAGCGGCAGCGCAATCGCCAACAGCCCGAAAAAGATCAATACGATCGCCCAAGCTAATGACCAACCGGAGAGACTCTTGAGACTTGCACCCGATGTCGTGTTCATAGCAGCTCCTTTTTGGGGGCTAGAACCTCGGTTTGACCCGTTCTGAGGGGCTTATTTGTCACGGGTAAGGATGGATTGTCAACCATGCGCTACCGCGACGGGCGCAGGTCTCATCGGCACGGATGCACGCTTAGCGTCCAGCACCGAGCGCGAGGTCGTTCAAAATATGAGTGTGTTCGCTGGCGACACCCCCAACGCTCGAATGGCTCCGCAAGCGATGGACTGGCGGGTCGCCGTTCCGGGCGTAAGGCGCTTCGTGGCCCGGCAAGTGTGGATTTCTTTTACGCTGTCGCGCCCGACGATTGCGCAAACGAGCGAATCGCCGCGGCCTCGTCGGGATAGACGTCAAACACGGAATGCAGGCTGGTCATCTTGAACATTTCCTGCACTTTGCTGTTGGGCGCCGCCAACTTCAAATGCCCGCCCGCCTTGCGTACCGTGGTGTGGCTTCTCACCAACTCGCCGATGCCGGCGCTATCAATGTGGTCGACGTTCGCGAGGAGCAGAATGATTTTTTTGTTTCCGCCGTCGAGCAGCGACTGCACGATGTCGCGCAGCATGACGTTGCCTTCACCCAGGGTGATGCGTCCGCTGATTTCCACAATCTGCACGTCGCCCGACGGACGCGTGGTCGATTGCATTCGCAGGTTCGTTCGATCTTTAATTCCGATTCCGGTGCGATCGAGGATTCCGCACGCCACGCTGGCCACTTCGTGCCACTCCGTTCGGACGATGATCAACGAGCGGCCGTCGCGGAGCAGGCTGCGGAAAAGCGCAGCGTCTTCATTGTCGGCGATCGATTCAGGAACATCCGGGCTCTCCGCCACCTTTTTTCCCGCAGCGGATCCGGCGCCGGCCCCGGCAAGACCCAGCAGCGCCGTGGCGCCAATTCCCAAAGCGAGGGCCTGGCCGAGTCCCGGGATCACGAATAGAGTCGCCGCGACGACTCCCGCCGTCATTCCCGCGGCTCCGCCGGCGAAACCTCCAGCCCACGCGCCGAATTCTTTGGCCAAACTCTGCGCCTCGGTCTCCGAACGGGTCAAAAAGACGATCGTTTCTTTTGGGACATTGCGCTTGAGCAATTCGCGCAGCGCGTGTTCGGCTTTGTCGCGTGAATCGAAAACACCAATTGCGGTTTCCATATGAAGTTCTCCTTATGCCTGCGGCATTCCAGATTCACACTTCGGTGAGTATTTCCGACTCTCGGGACTAGACTAGTGTTCGCCCACCATCGAGCGCGACGCTCGCTGGTCCGCTGGAGTAAACAGAAGTTCTCTCCAACGGTCCAAATTGTCAAGTGGATTGCGGATGTATCGCGGGTTGGTTCCGAGAGCGCGCAGCAGAAAGCCACGGCGGGAAAGCCGATGAGCGAAGCCGTTGGGGATGATGCACCGGAACGGCACGGAGTCTCACGACTCCTAGACGTAATAGGTGAAGCATGGCCTCGGACGCAGAAGCGCTCCACGGCGCCACGGGTATGAGTCTTGACAGCTAGTCGTTGACGTCTTTACCGTCACGTTCGACGAGCGCGCAAATTTCGCCCGATTCGCTTTGAGGAAACCATCCTCCGACAAAGATTCCTTTGGCACCGTTCAGAATTTCGTCCTCGCTTGCCCACTTCTCCCGATAGACAGAATCACCGCGACCGCAAATTACAACGTCACCGACTTTGAGCATCAGCGGAATATTGACCACGCCGCTATTCGTGGCGACAAATCTGCCTTCGCCAACGGAGGCGACTCTCCAACGAATTTCACGCGTATCCTTTCGTTTCAGTGTGCCAAAGCTGTGTTCAGACTTTTGTTTAAGGTCTGCTGGATTTATCGGTACGAGAAACACGCTAATGCCTGTCGCTTTCATTCCAATTTTCTCTCCTCTCAGGAGTTCGTAAATGGCACGCAACAACGTTTGTAATTCCTGCCTCCCGTCAGCGTCAACACAGTCCCCTGATTTGATTGCTGTTGGCCGAAACGGTTGTGTGTGAATTGTAATGCGACTTCCTTCGGTTGCAGATTCGGCGTGCGCGTGGCCGCATAATCCGGCGCAGCTGGCGCGGGGAGCTCGCGCCATAATCTCGATTTGCGGTCTCGCCCCGCTCGTCATAAACTAACGCCATGAAAAATCCATTCGCAATTCTCGTTGCAGTCGCAACCTTGGGATTCATTTGCGTCGCGCAGGCCCGTGCGCAACAACAACCTGCGCCGGGCAATCCGCCGCCCGCTGCGAACGCGCCACAAGCCCCCGCGGCGAATGCGCAACAACCACCCGCGGCCGCCGAGCAGCCAATTCCAGCCAATCCCGAAGCCGCAAAGATACTGAAGACGGATAAGGACAAAATCAGCTACGCCATTGGCATGAACGTGGGCCGTGGCATGCACGCGCAATCGATTGAAGTGAATCCGGATCTGATTCTTCGCGGAATTAATGATGAACTTGCCGGCGGCCAGACGCTGCTCACCGATGCCGAAGCGCGCAACGTAATCATGGCGCTGCAAAAGAG
>DASPVY010000078.1:0-8173 GCA_035622115.1 Candidatus Acidiferrales bacterium | reverse complement strand
GATCCGGGCGCGGTGGCGGCGGAGGCGCGGGCGGAAGTCGCGAAATTCGACTCGACCCTGGCCGTATCGCACGTCGAGACGATGGATCAGTTGTTGTCGGAATCGCTCGCGCAGCAGAGATTTTCGACGCTGCTGCTTGGTCTTTTTGCGGTGCTGGCTTTGGTGCTGGCCGCGGTGGGGATTTACGGAGTGGTGAGCTACGGCGTCGTGCGGCGGACGCGAGAAATCGGTATTCGCATGGCGCTGGGTGGGCAGCCGCGCGCAATGAACCGGATGATTATCCGGCGCGGATTGCGCCTCGCGTTCGTGGGCGCGGCGATCGGGCTCGTGGGAGCGCTGGCGCTTGAGCGCGTGGTTCAAAGCTTGCTTTTCGAAGTGAAACCTGCCGACCCGACGATTTTGTGCGGGGTCACGCTGTTGCTTTTCGGCACAGTCGTTGCCGCGTGCTATCTGCCCGGCCGTCGTGCCATGCGCGTCGATCCAATAGCCGCGCTGCGCGAGGAATAACCAACCCTCAAACATTCCATTCACCGGCCGCTCTTCCGGCATTCACAGCGGGTATGCTAGACTAACGCGGCAAGAGCAACCGTCCTGCTCCTGCCATCTTACCTGTACGGGGCTATCCCATGTCTGGACACTCAAAGTGGGCCACAATCAAGCACAAGAAGGCCGCCACGGATGCGAAGCGCGGCAAAGCCTTCACCAAAGTCATCCGTGAGTTGACGATCGCGGCGCGCGCAGGCGGCGCCGATCCCACGTCGAATCCGCGGCTGCGCACGGCCATCGCCGCGGCCAAGAACGAAAACATGCCCAACGACAATATCGAGCGCGCGATCTTGCGCGGCACAGGCGGACTGGAAGGCGAGCAACTCGAAGAAGCCATGTTCGAAGGCTACGGCCCGGGCGGAGTGGGAATGCTGGTGGCTGTGGTGACGAGCAACCGCAATCGCACGGTCGGCGAGATCCGCCATTTGATGTCGAAAAATGGCGGCAATATGGCGGAATCGGGAGCGGTCGGCTGGATGTTTCAACGCAAGGGCGACATCATCGTCTCGAAAGGCGCGGCCGACGAGGAAAAGATGATGGGCATCGTTTTGGACGCGGGCGCGGAAGATTTGCGCGATGACGGCTCGACCTGGGAAGTGACCACACCCCCCGAAGCGTTCGAAAAAGTGCGCGACGCGCTGACCGCCGCGGGCGTCAAGCCGGAATCGGCCGAGGTTTCCTGGGTGCCGCAGAATTACGTCAAGCTGACCGGGCAGCAGGCGCAGACGATGCTGCGCTTGATGGAAGCGCTCGAAGAGCATGACGACGTTCAGCACGTCTATGCCAACTTCGACGTGGACGAATCCGAGATTCAGGCCGCCGTCGCCAGCTAGTGCCGATCGCGGTGCGTTGCTGCGAAAAACCACTACCCCCGCCGGAAGCGCTGCACATACACTTACGGGCGTTATGGCAGCTAAAAACGGCAATGGGAAGATTCGCGTGCTCGGCGTGGACCCGGCGGTTGCGGGAGCCACGGGATTCGCGGTAGTCGAAGTCGATGGCGCGACCGCGCGTTCGCTTCGCTTTGGCGCTCTGAAATTTCCGTCGCGTTTGGCGTTCGGCGCCCGGCTTCTCGACATTCACAAACTCATCGCCGCGCTCGTTGAGGAATATTCGCCGGATGCGGTGGCCGTGGAATCGGTGTTCACCGCGCTGAATATGCGCACCGCGCTGAAGCTTGCAGAAGTTCGCGGAGTGGTGATTCTGGCCGCGGCGCAGGCCAGCATTCCCGCGCACAGCTATTCGCCGCGCGAAGTGAAGGCCAGCATCGCCGGCTACGGCGCGGCGACGAAGCAGCAGATGCAATATATGGTGAAGGCGCAGCTCGGATTGTGCGAACAGCCCGAGCCCCCCGATGCCGCTGACGCGCTCGCGGTCGCGCTCTGCCATGCGCACGCGACCAGCGCAAAGACGCGCATGGCCGCGGCCATGGCCCCGCGCGTGGCGTCGCCACGGATTGCCTCGGGTTTGCACAGCACAGCGCGGAGCATTCGCATCCAATCTCTTTGAGGACACGCTTGGATTTGCGGGCCCCCTTCGCAGTTCGTTTCCGAATCGCGCCATTCGTGCTGGCGGCGCTTGCGCTCTCGATTCTTCCAGCCGCCTTGGCGCGCGACGCCGCTAACGATTCCGCCACAATCACGTTCCGCAAGGTTTTCAAGCAGAGCTATCCCGAGTTCGTGGAGATCAAGATCACAGACGCGGGCAGCGCCACCTACGATATTCGCCAGCTCGATGAGCAGCCGGCGCCGCAGCCATTTGAGGTGAGCCGCGGGCTGGTGGATCGAGTCTTCCAGCTCGCCGGTCAACTTCATCATTTTGACGGCGTGAATCTCGACGTGCACCGCCGGATCGCAAGCCTCGGCGAGAAGACATTCCGCTACGAGAGAGGCAGCGAGGTGCACGAAACCCAATTTAACTACACGCTGGACGCCGCGGCCAATCAACTGCTCGATATTTTTGAGGGCCTCGGGCGCCTGCAAGTGGATCTCGATAATCTCCAGCGCGAGATGCGCTACGACCGGCTCGGGGTGAACGACGCGCTGCTGCGAATTGAATCCGACTACAACGGCAAGCTGCTTCCCGACGCGGAGCGCCTGCTTCCTGCACTCGACCAAGTTGCTTCCGACGATAAATTCCTCGATATCGCGCGCCAACGGGCACGCTCCCTGGCGGGCCGCATCCGCAATACGCACACCTGATTCGGACATGCCGGCGGAGCTTGACCTCCGGGCTGCAGAAGCCCACCATCGTGCCAGGCGCGGCGCAACCCGTTCGGGCTACGCGCCGTCCAATAAGCCAGTCGCGCAAAGTTCGTGCCCCAAAAGAGGGGGACGTCATGAGACTCATTCGCTCAGCCATAATTCTTCTGGGATTCGCCTGTCTGGTTTTCACTGCGCCGCTTCGAGCCGATGAGAAAGGCTACAGCTATGCGCGCATTGTGCGCTTGAGCCTGGTTCATGGCGACGTGCAACTCGCGCGATCGGGCTCGTCCGACTGGGAGAATGCCATCCCCAATATGCCGATTCAGCAGGGATTTACGATCGGCACGAACAACGGGCGCGCGGAGATCGAATTTGAAAGCGGCGCCGCGATGTGGATCGCCGAGAACACGGAAGTGCAATTCACCGAACTGGCGCTATCGGATGGCGGCCGAATCACGCGGCTGACGCTGGCACAAGGCGCGGCGTCCTTCGAGGTAAAGCTCCATTCAGGCGACGTATTCGAAGTCGCGGCTGACAACCTTCACGTAACAGTCCCAGAACATTCGAACTTTCGCGTGGATGTTTCGCACGATGGCGCGTCGGTTCGCGTCTCTCAAGGCACTGCGAGCGTGAACGACGGATCGAATACGGAGCTAATTCCTCGTGGACAGACCTATGCGGGCCGCAGCGGTGAGTCCGCCGAACCCACGATCGCTCCCAGCGCCCGAGCCGATTCCTGGGATAGCTGGGTGAATGAGCGCTCCGGAATCATGGCGAGCGGCGCGAACGAAACCGCGCAATATACCAGCGCGCCGGTCAGCTATGGCATGAGCGATCTTTCAGGCTACGGCAACTGGTTCGATTGCGCGGGCTTCGGTTACGGATGGCAGCCGTGGGGCATGGGCGCAAATTGGGCGCCGTTCTACGACGGCTATTTTGATTTTTACAACGGCCTCGGCTGGACATGGATCAGCTTCGAGCCGTGGGGCTGGGCGCCCTATCATTTTGGAAATTGGGCCTACTCGGCCGGATGCGGCGGCTGGGCATGGTTCCCGGGAAACTTTGGCTTCTGGAATGCCGCTCCGGTAGTGTATTTGGGGACCGGTAAAAATGGATTCGGCTGGAGACCGAGCCCGGTCCCGTTCAAGAATCCGCACGGACTGAATGAACCGATCGCTTCGGCTCCCAAGGACATCGAGCCCTCGAAGTTTGCGAACACGCCGATCGTGCTGGGCGCGAAAGGTGGCATCGGCGATGGATTCCCAACCGCGATTCTCGCGCCGGGCAAAGAAGAAGTGCTGGTGGAAACGGCGCTGCCGCCCGGAAAGAACGGAAAATTCTCCGCGAGCGAGAGCACGCGATCAAACGGGAAGCCGCCCTTGGCCGTGCCGACCGCAGCGAGCCTGGCGGAATTGCGCAGCGGCGTATCATTTGATGCGGCGGATTATCGCTACGAGAGTGGCGGGAGCGGGGCGGCTGCGGTCGAGAGTCAGCCTGTGTCCGCAAACGGAGTTCGCGGGCCTCATGGCATGCCGCACGCACCCGCGCCTTCCGGATTTGTATTCAGCCGCGAATCGATTGCGCGGGAGACGTCGGCGGGCCACACAAGTCTCCTGGGATCTCTAGCGCGGAGCGACTCATCGGATGGCGGCGGCTTCTCGCACGGCAGCGACGCGGAGCATAGTTCATTCGGCGGCGGGGATTCGTCTGCCTCGCATGGCGGAGACGCATCATCGTCAAGTCACCCGCACTAACGCCGAGCGCGGCGGCGGGGGCACGCTGATGCTCGCGCGAAATCACGAGACGATCACGCCCGCGTAGCCCACGACCCAATCCCGATCGCCGCTTACCTCGGCCGAAGTCGAGTAGGCAATGAGTTCGGCCCGCTTGGCGCCCAATTCCCGCGCAGCCACGAGCATCGCGACCGTTGGAGCATAGCCGCACATCGAAATCCCCTTTTCCCGCACGACTTCGTGCAACCCCCGCGGATCGAGCGCGAGGATTTTGTCGATCGCGAGACGGTCTTTCACTCGCGTGATGGCGTCATTCTCGTAGTGGTTCATGTCCGAACTGGTGACGATGAGAACGGGATCTCTCTGCGCCGCCACCACTTTTGCAATCGCGCTGCCGAGCGCCTCGAGCGTTTCCAGACGGTCGGTCCCCAACACAACCGGAACAAATTCGAAATCTCCGCAGAGCGTTTGAAGGAAGGGAAGCTGCACTTCGAGGGAGTGCTCGGCGCTGTGAGCGACTTCGTCCTCCCGCAAGAGTGGAAACGCGCGCTTTATTTCCGCGGCGAGCCGTTCGTCAATTTTTGCGTCGCCGAGCGGGGTCTTCCACGCTCCTTCGGAGAGAATCGCGAGAGCCTCGCCGCGCGGAAAGTGTCGCGGGCCGAGAAGCAGCACACGACGCGGAATTTTCAGCGAGCGATAAACCTGGCCGGCAACCGCCCCCGAGTAAATATAACCGGCATGGGGGACGATGCAGGCAATCGCCGGGCTTTTATCGGCTGCTCCGCCCGCGTACTCTTGCACCGCACGACGCAGCTCAGCGGGATCTCCCGGGTAAAATCGGCCGGCAACTGCGGCGGGACGAAGCATGGTCATCAGCAAGAAGCTTCGAAGCCTTGCTTTACCGCGGCCGGCATTTCTTCAGGAAGGGACTGGTTTCGCTCAAGGTCAAATCGGCCGCGATGGCTTGCCTTTTATATCGAGCGCAATGTTCTTCCCCGGCTCGCATTGAATCTTGATGGCGTCGCCGCGCTGGTATCCGCCGAGGGCGATGGCCTTCTCGATTTGCTGCGCGGCTTTCGGGGCGTAAGTGAACGTATGAACGGCCATCTGATTCGCCGCTTCGCGAACGACCAGCTCACGATGATCGGCGTGGATGACTTCCGCTTTCATCCAGCGCGCTTTGGCCATCTGCTGCCTAACGACGATCGGCGAAGCCGTTGGATCCACTTGCGCGCGCGCAGACGGAGCGGCAATGGCAAGCGCGGCAATGGCCAATGCCATCGCGGCGAAGCGCGTCAGGCGGGGCTTGAGGCTACTCATCGAGCGAAATCTTCAACGACCGCAGGAACTTGATGTCCTGCGGCGTAATTTCGAATTTCGGAAGCTCTTCGTCGTCGTCCTCAAGCGATTCCTCGTCCACGCGAATGCGCAGGGATTCGAGGAAGCGGCGATCCTGCCACGTCATTCTGGAAGAATCGGATTCGCGCCGCGCCAGACCGATGGTCGCGTCAAGCTTCAGCACAATGTCGAAGCCCGCCGCTCTCACGCCTGCGATCGCTTCCGTGATCCGCTCCGATTCGGAGACCGAATCGTTGATGGCGTGGCCGAGCTCTTTTAGAAGTTGTTTCAGCCGGTCGTCGAGTTGCAAGGAGCTCACCTCCACTGCGGGGCATCCCTAGGCTGATTCTATGGCCAGGCCGCGCCGCGCACAAGTCCTCTCTCGCCCCATGCTTGTTCGAATACCAACCCCAATCCCGCGCAAAGCTCGTGCCGACGGAGTCGCGGAATGTACTAGAATGGCGGCATGGGAATTGATTGGATTCCGGCGGCGTGGCGTTCCGCGATAATTGTCCTGCGCACGTTCAGAAAAGTCGCCCGGCAGCTTTTTCACGAAGCGGCGGCAACTTTCTTCGCGCTCTTCGCTGTCTCCGGTGCGATGGCCGTCTGGCGGGTATGGAACCGGGCGCGTATCCCCTGGCTGCTTGTTGCAACCGCTGCTTACACGGTGATGATGCTGTACTTCTCTCTGACATCTTTCCTTAGCGCGCGCCGCGTTCGCTGATGTCTGCGAATCCGAAGAAGCCTGCCTCTCTCGACGAGAAAAAATCCGCTGCAACAAGTGGATTGCCGCTTCCCATTCTAGTGACAAGTGCTGATCTTTCCTCTGCGGGGAACGGGGATTGGCTTCCCGAGCGCGAACTCGGCGCTCCCGGCGAATACCCCTTTACCCGCGGCGTTTATCCCACGATGTATCGCGGCCGCCTCTGGACCATGCGGCAGTACGCCGGCTTCGGCACGGCCGTCGAATCGAACGAGCGCTACCGCTATCTGCTGGCGCGCGGACAGACTGGCCTGAGCGTTGCTTTCGATCTGCCCACGCAAATGGGCCTGGACTCCGATAATCCGCTGGCGCAGGGCGAAGTCGGCAAAGCCGGCGTGGCCATCGATTCGCTGGAAGATATGCAGGCGCTTTTCAACGGCATTCCGCTCGATCGCGTGTCCACGTCGATGACTATCAATTCGACCGCGGCGATTCTGCTGGCCCTTTATGTCGCGGTGGCGAAGCAACAGGGCGCGGACCTGCGGCGGCTTTCCGGAACGGTGCAGAACGACATCCTGAAGGAGTACGCTGCGCGCGGGACGTACATCTATCCGCCACGCCCGGCGATGCGCATCGTCACGGATATTTTCGCCTGGTGCCGCAGCGAGATTCCACACTGGAATCCGATTTCGATTTCCGGCTATCACATTCGGGAGGCGGGCTCGACGGAAGTGCAGGAAGTGGCATTCACGCTGGCCGACGGCATCGCCTACGTCGAATCCGCCGTGGCCGCGGGCCTGGCAGTAGACGATTTCGCGCCGCAGCTTTCTTTTTTCTTCAACGCGCACAACGAATTTCTCGCCCAAGTCGCGAAATTCCGCGCGGCACGGCGGCTATGGGCGCGGCTGATGCGCGAGCGCTTCGGCGCGAAAGATCCTCGCTCCTGGATGCTGCGCTTCCACGCGCAGACGGCCGGCTCCTCGCTGACGGCGCAGCAGCCGGAGAACAATATCGTCCGCGTGGCGATCCAGGCGCTCGCCGCGGTGCTGGGCGGATGCCAATCGCTCCACGCCAACGGCCTCGACGAAGCGCTGGCCCTGCCGACCGAGGAGGCCGCAACGATCGCCTTGCGCACCCAGCAAATTATCGCCCAGGAAACCGGTGTCGCGAACACCGTTGATCCTTTGGGTGGCTCGTACGCAATCGAAAAACTTACGGACGATATCGAAGCGGGCGCGCGCGCCTATATCGAGAAAATTGACGCGCTCGGTGGCATGCTCCGGGCGATTGAGCTCGGCTTCGTCCAGGCCGAGATTCAAAAGGCTGCGTTCGAGTATCAGCGTTCGGTCGAATCCGGCGAACAAATCGTCGTCGGCGTCAATCGCTTCACGGCCGCGGAAGAAAAATCCGTGCCGACGCTGCGAATCGATCCTGAGATCGAGCCGGCGCAGGTTCAGCGGCTGCGAGCGCTGCGTGAACGTCGCGATGCTGCCAAGGCGCGCGCGGCACTGGCCGAGGTCGAGCGTCGCGCGAAAGGCGCCGATAATCTGATGCCTGCGATCCTCGCGGCCGTGGAGGCCTACGCGACGGTCGGCGAAATTTCCGACGCGCTACGCCGCGCCTTCGGCGAGTATCAGGAATCCGTGGTC
>DASPVY010000077.1:0-6496 GCA_035622115.1 Candidatus Acidiferrales bacterium | reverse complement strand
TGGCGCAACTCGAGCCCGGCGTGCAAATTCAGGACGGCGCTGATTTCGATCCAACGAAGGTCGGCTTTTCTTCCATATCGTTTGGCGGGCGATTTGGCCGGACGGCGCGCATCGAAGTGGACGGCGTGGACGTGAGCGATGAAACCGTCGGTACGACGACCGAGAACATTCCGGCAAGCGCGATCGACGAATTCCAGTTGAGCCAGTCGACGCTGGACCTCTCAAACGAATTGACCTCGTCCGGCGCGGTGAACGTCGTGACCCGATCCGGTTCGAACGCTTTTCACGGTGAAGGATTTGGAATTTTCCGCGACAGTGTTTTCTCAGCTCCATTGCCCGGACCCACTTCTCCATACGAGCGAAATCAGGACGGAGGAAATTTTGGCGGCCCGTTCGTGAAAGACAAGCTCTTCTTTTTCATGGACGCTGAGCACACGAATCAGAATCTCGCGGCGCCGGTGGTGCCGGGAGGTCCGTTCGATGTCTACACCGGGAATTTCAACAGCCCGTTCCGTGAAACGGATTTGGATAGCAGGGTCGATTACCAGTTTGGGAATGGCGTGCGACTTTTTTACCGGTTCACCTATTTCGACGACCGCGCCATCGCCACGGGCGGCGCGGTGGGATATCAGCCCTATCAGGATAAGAATTACACGAGAACGCACGTGGTCGGCGCCGACTTCACCACTTCCGGCGGATTCACGCACAGTTTTCGGTTCGAATATCTGAAGTTCATAAACAATCTTGGCGACTCGGTGGTGGGCACGTCTTTGCCGTTTGCGAATTTTCCAGTGAGCATCAACATCTCCACCTTCAGTTTTTTCACCGGACCAAATTTCCTGGCGCCGCAGCAGACTTACCAAACCGATCGACAGCTGAAGTACGACGGCAGCAAAACGTTCGGTGCGCACGTTCTCCGGTACGGCATATCGTTCAACCGGTTGCGCGGCGGGGGATATGCGGCCTTCAGCTCGATCACGCCGAATGTGAGTCCGATTGGGAATGCCGCTGAAGTGAGCAACGCAACGAGCGGTCCCTATAGCTGCCCCGGGGTCGCCAATGACGCCGGGTGCCCTCTCAACTACCCGGTTGACAACGTCACGTTCGGCAACGGCCTGGGTTGCGGAACTGAGATTCCGTCATTCAACGAGGCGTGCGGCGGAACTCCACCCGACAATCGTCTGGGAATTTACGTGGGCGACAGCTGGAAGTTGAAGTCGAATTTGAACGTGACCTACGGGCTGCGTTACGACCGCGATACCGGACGCACCGACAGTGATCTTCCGGCGTTGGCCGCTCTGAACGCGCTGTTGCCAGGTCTGGGCGATCCAGTCCATCAACCGAACCTCAATTTCGGACCGCAGTTGGGAGTTGCGTGGGACCCGATGAAGAATTCCAAGACCGTAGTCCGCGCGGGAATCGGGCTGTTCTATGAGAATGCCATCTGGAACAACGCGGAGTTCGATCGTCCCGAGCGGCTCGCCAGCGGAGCTTTTCTCGCGAATCCGACCCCGTGCCTCAACGACGCGGCTTCGGTGGTGCCGTTCCCTGGGGCGACTGGCGACGTGTTTCTCGGAGGCAGTGAGAATGCGGGAGATTACATCTGCAGCCTCGCGCTCCTGGGAGACACGCTGCCATCTGCTGCGGGAAACTGCAGCGGCCTGACTACGTCGGTGTGCATAGCGAATTTTCAGAAAACGTACGAGGCAGCGTCGGAAGCGGGCGGATCGAGCACGCCGAACCCCTCCTACATTCCCAACTTGATCACCAGCGGTTCGATCATCCCTCTTGGCGCTCTGGCGCCGAGCTATAGAACGCCGTATTCGATACAAATGAACGCTGGAATTCAGAGAGAGCTGCGGCCCGGCATGGTGTTAAGCGTTGATTATCTCCGCAACGTCAATCTGCATTACCTGATCGGGATTGACGCGAACCACAGCGGCGATACGCGATACTTCAACATGGCTGCGGCTCAGACCGCGATCGCCACAACCAACGCTGCGTTTGGTTGCCCTGACCTCGCCTCTTTAGCAGCGATAACCTGCGCGATTCATTCTCCGATGACGGATTATTATACCCAACTGCCGGGGGCTTCGATGGCCAGCTACGCGGCAAACGGCCTCGATTCAGCCACAGATCTTGGCGTCGGAAGCTGCACAACGGCACTCGGCTTTCAGTGCGCGTTTCAGGGCGTAAATCCGGGGCTTGGCGAGGCAGTATTTCTCTATCCCATCGGCCGGTCCGTATACAACGCGATGGACGTGAAGCTCGTGGAGAACGCGAAGCAGCCATTTCGCGGCGTGCACTATTTGAATTTTCAATTTGCATACGCGTTGTCGCGCTTCACGAACGCGGGCGCGGCATCGACCACATCGGCGGGAACATCCCCATCCGCAGCGGATCAGGACTTCATCAATCCTGCTGTCGATAACAGGCATCCGCTGGCCTTCAGCGGGCCTTCCGCGCTGGATCGCACGCACCAAATTTCATTCGGCGGGTACGCTGATATTCCGGCGCATTTCCGTTTGGGTATGATTTTCCACTTCGATAGCCCGCTCGCGAGCGCGCTCGCCGTGCCCACAACTGGAATCGGTCCGGGCGAAATCTTCCGCACCGATTTTACGGGCGACGGAACGACGGGAGACCTGATTCCGGGGACGAAGTGGGGCAACTTCATGCGCGGCATCAATCCGAGCAATTTGGCCAGCGTCGTCGGCAACTACAACAACACCGTGGCGGATAATCTGACTCCCGCCGGGCAACTGCTGGTCACGGACGGCTTGTTCACACCGCAGCAACTGGGCGCGGGCAACCAGCTTTGCGTGAACAATCCGAATGGCGTGTCGGCCGGGGCGGCCTGCGCGGTCGCACCTGAGATCACGTATACCGATCCCACGTCTGGGGCGGTCGTTCCCGGAGTGCTTCCCGGCGAGGTGGGGCTCACCTGGCTGAGGACGGTAGACATGAGCTTGGGGTGGAACGAACCGATTCACCTGGGCGACCGGGAAATTGACGTCTTGCCGAGCGTGAGCTGCTACAACGTGTTCAATTTCGCGAACTTCAATATTCCAGGCAACGTGTTGAGCGGAATCCTCACTGGGGCTGCGGGGTCCTTGAATGGCACGAACTATTCCGGCGCCGATGCCGTGCGCATTGGCGTGGGCACGGGCGTGTTCGCGCTGGGCGCGCCGCGCACGCTGGAGTTTGGGCTGAAGCTAACTTTCTAGAGAAACCAAAGTTCCAGTGCAATCCGGTTCGCGAATGACGCGGTCCTAGTGAGGGCGCGATTCGTTGACGCACGCGAGGACAACAGCCGCGACACTGCCTGTTCTTAAAAGTATGATGAGCCGGTGGATTATTTTTTAAAATCCGAGCGGCTCGGTTTTCGATGCTGGTCCGCGAACGATTTGGCGCTGGCGATGGGACTTTGGGGCGATCCGCGCGTGACCGCATTCATCGGCGGTCCGTTCACGCAAGAGAAAGTGCGCGAGCGGCTGGCACGGGAAATCCGGGAGATGGAAACTCACGGCGTTCAGTATTGGCCGATCTTTCTTCTTGAAAGCGATCAACACGCCGGATGCGCCGGTCTTCGACCGTATCGCCCGGAACAAAAAGTCTACGAATTGGGCGTTCATCTTTGCCAGGCTTGTTGGGGCAAAGGATTCGCGATCGAGGCTTCCCGCGCAGCGATACGCTACGGTTTTGACGTGCTCGGCGCGGACGCGCTATTCGCAGGGCATCATCCTGATAATGCGGCCTCGCGCCGGCTTCTATCGAAGCTTGGATTCGAGTATACGCACGAAGAACTCTACACTCCGACCGGATTGATGCATCCGTCGTATCTGCTTCGCAAGAAATGATGCCGGCGTGGGGATGGGACGAAGTCCATTCCGTTCCGATCCCCGTCAGATTGTCTTGCGACGGCGCCGAACAGCAGCTTACTGTTCGTGTTTCATCGCGTCTTGCAATTGGTGGGTGATCACCACTGCGCAATCGCGAAGGTTTTTCTTGTCGGCGCTGCCTGCCCAAACCACGCTCTTGTCCTTGCCGAGAAGCGAAGCAGACACCGTGTACAATTCCTTGTTCGACTTCTTATTGCTGCGGTCTTCTTCTGGAATCGCGGCCCATTGGACGACGTAGTCTGCCGCGGTGGAATCGTTCACGATGGTGAAGGGCAGCTTGGCCTTAAAGATCTCGGCCTGCAACACCAGATTGAATTCGGGCGACTTGGTGGTGATGACTCGGTTTCCATCGTCAACCGTTTTGCTCGGATCCGGCGCGGGAATGAACAGCTTGGTGCCGGGCTTCTGAGCGAACGCAGACCCGGCTGACAGCAACGCGAGCAAAGCAAGAACGTATTTCATTTCCTTTCCTCCAGTAATTTGATCAGGTCTAGATCCATTGGAAGGGGCAGAGGAGTTCTCTGAGCTCCCTTGCGCGATCTAGTGAATCCTGGCTCGTGAGTTCGTCCGGACGAATTCGACGGTTTCGGTCAGCCCAAGAAGGATCTTGAAAACCGGCCAAACAGCTTAGGGCCGAAGATTACTGGGCGACATCTCGGGCTGAGTGATTCGGTTCGGACATTGCATCTTTGCAGACTACCGGACGCGACGGTAAGCTGGCCGACAGTACAGGTGTGCCTGCTTCGTAAACTTGAAGACGAGGGTTGTTGGAGTGTTGCCAAAGTACACTCTGGAGCTAGCGCACCGTGACGAAGAAATACGCACTCATCGCCAGGCCAATGCCGATCACCAGCGCGCGCACCTTCCGGGGATCCGCTTTCTGCGCGTAGCGCGCGCCGAACCAGCCGCCTATCAACGCGCCCGCGATCATCACGGCGCACTGCTGCCACAAAACCGCACCGGCCAATATGAAAGTGACGACTGCGGCGGCGTTAATCGCGGCTGCAAGCAATGTCCGGACGGCGCCGATAGCGTGAACATCGCGCATTCCCAGCGCCGCCAGCATCCCGAGAATGATGAATCCGATACCCGCACCGAAATATCCGCCGTAGATCGCGACCAGCAATTCCACGAACGAACTCACAGTGATCGTACGCCAAGAAGTTGCTCGAAGATCGTCAATGACGGCCCTCGTGCCGGCCTTTGCCCGGATGGTATTCCCAAAAGCGAAGAGCAAAGTGCCGATCAGCAGAAGCCAGGGAACAAAGTGCAGGAATGCGCGTTGGGGAGTTTTCAAAAGCAGGAGCGCGCCGATCCAGCCTCCTGCGATGCTCGTCGCGAGCCAAGGGATCAACAATCGCAAAGGTGCATCGAGCCGTTTCATATAGGCGGCGGCGCTGGCGGCCAACCCAGGCCAGAGCGCAACCGTATTGGTGGCATTCGCTTCAACGGGAGGCACGCCTGCGAACAAAAGCGCGGGAAAGGAGATGAAGCTGCCTCCGCCCGCCAGCGCGTTCAGAGTGCCTGCGATGCCCGCAGCGAAAAACAGAAACAGAGCCTGAGTTATCTTGAATATGGCCAACTCCCGATACGACGCGGCGCGGGACGTCTTGCTAGCTCGTCGCGCTTGCATGCGGTCCGTCTCACGCGCCTTCCGCATTCGCAATCGTTGCCGTCTTCATCGCATCGCCGCATTCGCGCGCGACCCATGCCGACGGACCCTACATAAGACCTCCTGATGTTTCATATCGGCGACCCCCGCCTTGTACCGAGCATGTTACCCGCACATCTTCGATTTAACGCGAGGGAACATGTCCGGTAACCGCGCTAATCAGCCTAAGTCTTGCTAGACTCGGAGGCGCAAAGCCAAGCGCCAAACGCTATCACCGAGGAGATGTCTCGAATGTCTATACAAGAAGAAGCTGGACTCGTCCTAAAACTTTACGAACTGCGCCGCGAAGAAACAATGCGCAGAGCGCGCGACTGGTTTTTCCTCGAATTTAATCCGCAGACGATCGCGGATTTCAACAGCGCAATGTTCAGCGCTCACAGCGGTCATTTGCGCATGGTGGTCACCTACTGGGATATGGCGGCGGCCTTGGTGAACAACGGCGCCATTCGTCCGGAGCTTTTCAGCGCCTGCAACGGAGAGCATATCAGCGTCTTCGCGAAGATCGAGTTGCTTCTTCCCGAGATCCGCGCAGCTCACGGTCCGCAATTTGCCGTGAATCTTGAAAAACTAATTGAAGCCACGCCGGACGGACGCAAAAGGACTGCGCAAATTCGTGAACGAATTAAGGAAATCCGCGGGACTCTTGCAAAACAACAGTCGCAGACGGCATAGAAGTGTCAAAAATCTTCGTGTGCCCGGAACTCGACGCTTCCGTGTGCCGGACCAACAACGGCGACCGCTATTGCGGCAGATCACCGGGCGAGAGAACGTCTACATAACACCACATCCAACGCTCGCCCGGTTCGATGGAACGAATGAGCGGATGTTTGACGTGGTGAAAGTGCTTCGTCGCGTGCTTATTTTTGGACGAGTCGCAGCAACCCACGTGTCCGCATTCGAGGCACAACCTCAAATGAACCCA
>DASPVY010000076.1:0-4229 GCA_035622115.1 Candidatus Acidiferrales bacterium | reverse complement strand
GCGCTCCTTGAAGAGGTTCTTCAAAAGAAGCTTTTGCCTTACGACAAAGCCGGCGAGGAGCACTTCAATCTGATTTCCGCACTCCACAAGTCCGTGCGTAATTCGGATCCGGATGCCTCGCTCTACTGGCTGGCGCGCATGATTGAGTCGGGCGAGGATCCGCTCTATCTCGCGCGGCGCCTGGTGCGTATGGCCAGCGAAGATATCGGCCTCGCGGATCCGAATGCTCTGCGCGTAGCTCTTTCCGCGAAGGACGCTTTCGAGTTTATCGGCCCGCCCGAAGGATACCTCGCGCTGGGAGAGGCCGCCGTCTATCTCGCGCTCGCGCCCAAATCAAACGCGCTGTATACGGCCTACGGAGCCGTTCAGCAGGACCTCAAGGACACCGTGGCTGAACCGGTGCCGCTCCACCTGCGCAACGCGGTGACCGGATTGATGCGTCATATTGGATATGGAGAAGGCTATCAATACGCGCACGACGTCGAGGACAAGGCCACAGATATGCAGTGTCTTCCGGACAGTCTTGCAGGTCGCGTTTACTATCGCCCGATCCGGGAGGGCTATGAGACGCGCATTCAGGAGCGTCTCGAACAGCTTCGAAAGATTCAGAAGAAGCCTGCCGGAAATTCCCAGGGCACATCTAAACTCGAGGACCATACACACGAGAACAAGTGACGCGTAAGATGACCGCGCCCGCCTTCTGCCGCAAGATGATCGCGCCCGTGTGCTTTGTCGCGGTCGCGCTCATATCATCGCTCGCTGCGCGTCCGGCGCCGTCGAACAACCCAGACGCGCCCAAGTACACGATCGACGAAGATTGTTCCGCATTTGCCTTCTCGGCGGACGGTCATGTCGCCTACGCCGTGCGGCGAATCTACAATTGGAAGAAGTACACGGTCGAAGGCGACGACCTGTGGACCGCAGCCGCCGATGGAAACAAGAGGAAACGCATTATCGACGGCGAACGCCTAGTCAAGACCACCGACTTTCACAGCTATGCCATCCACCAATTGAGCTGGTCGCCCGACAATCGTAGGCTAGCCATCGCGGAGACGACTGAGAAAATCAACGATACCAAGCGCAACGATCTCTTCTCCGGCGAGACCATCCAACTGGTCGACGGCGACGGCCGCGACATCACAATTCAGGGAGCCAAGGAAGACGAGAATCCCTTTATCGGCGCCACGCAGGGCACCTGGCTCGCCGACGGCGTCACCGTTGCCTATCTCGTCGAAGCGGTCAAGCCGAGGTTGCTCTACGAAATTCACACGATCCAGCCCACAACCGGAAAGTCCACCAAACTTTTTCCCGACCATCTTTTCGCCGGCGTCGCATTTGACGCCGCCCACAGCACCGCATTCGCCGTCGAACGCGACAAAGGCGTCGACGGTCCCACCGATCTCGTCTGGCTGGACCTCGCCAACAATCTCCACACCCGGGTCTCGGCGATTCAAAGCTATCAAGGCCAGTTGACGATTTCCCCCAGCGGAAAGCGTGTCGGTTTTTTCCGCGACGGCGATTATCTGGAGGTCCGCGACATCACGACGCAAACCAAGGCGGGCGGAATCGTTCTTCGCGTGGGTTACGGCAGGTTTGAATGGTCACCGGACGAGCGATATATCTTGCTGAAGCGCGGCCCCGAAACGCGCTCGGGCAATCTCGTCTGGATCCGCATTGCCGACGGAGATTTCATTCCGGCACTGCACGACCTCGTTTACAGGGATTTTCATATCTCGCCGGACGGGCGTTGGATTGGCCTGGAAGAAGTCGGCAAGCGGATCGTCAAAGTCTATTCGATGTCGGCGTTTTTGCCGCAATGAAGCGCCGCGACCGGCTATTTGCGTTTCATCCAGCAGCGCTTCGCGTGTTCTTTCAAAATGCAGGCGTCCTGAATCACGAATAGTCCGGCGCGTTGCGCCCGGTCCGCCGCTTCCTCGTGAATCACGCCCTCCTGCATCCATATGGCCCGCGCCCCAATCCGGATCGCGCTTTCAACGATCTCCGGCACGTGTTCCGGCCGGCGAAAAATGTCGACGATATCGATTGTTTCGGGAATATCCTCGAGCCGCGCGTAAGCCTTCTCGCCAAGAACTTCCGTCTCACCCGGATTCACCGGAATTATCCGATAGCCCGCCGCTTGCATGTACCGCGTGACTTCGAAGCTCGGCCGGAATTTTCGCGACGACAGTCCCACCACAGCAATCGTGCGGCTGGACTTTAGAATTTCTCCGACAGAATCCGTCACGCCGGCCGACGAATTTGCCGCTGCATCGCCCGTCCCCGATCCGATATCGCCCTCTGGACGCTCACTCATGACGTCTTTCTCTCGGTTTCTGATCGCGCCGGCGCAATCCCGGTTTCGCGCCGCCCGCAGATGAACGAGCCGCTTGCTTGGTGAGCAGTTTTTCGAGGCTGACAACCTCGTTGGGACTCAGCGCGCGAAAGCGCCCTGGCGCCAAATCGCCAATCTCGATGTTCGCGATTTTCAAGCGCTTCATTTTCTCCACCGGATGCCCCAGCGCCGCGAGCTTTTCGCGGAGAGGATCGCGCCGAGCTTCGCTGAGCGTCACTCCGTACCACGGATTGTCGCCGCGCCTCTGCCTTTCGATTCGCACGCCGGACTCGCCTTCGATTTGCGCGATCTGCGCATCGGAGAGCGATCCCTTCACTTTTACAAGATAGTCCTGGCGCAGGCCGTGCGTACGCAGCAGTTTGTTCGCCAGATCGCCGTCGTTCGTTAGGAGCAAGAGTCCCGACGCTCGATACTCGAGCCGGCCGACCGGATAAACGCGGGCCGGCGCGCCTTGCAGGAAATCGGCGATCGATCGCCGCCCCTCGGGATCGCTCATCGTTGCCACAACGTCTGCCGGTTTGTTCAGCGCAAGATAGACGTGCTCTTGCGCGGGATGAATTAGCTTGCCAGAGACTTTTATGTGGTCGCGAGAGGCGTCGGCGCGAGTGCCGAGCTCAGTCACTATGCGCCCGTTCACCGTCACTTGACCGGAAACGATGAGTTGCTCGGCGCGCCGCCGCGAAGCAACTCCCGCTCGCGAGATGATTTTTTGAAGGCGTTCTTCCATCGGGAGGATTGTGCCGCGAAGCGTTAGCCGCCGCTGTCGACGGTTCCTGTTTCCGTATCGTCGCTTGCGCCCGTCTCCGGTGCTCGGTTCCTCGACGCACCCGCCGCCGCTGCCGCCGATTTCGGCGTCTGTGCAATATCGGTTGCCGCGACAATCGGCTCCAAGCTCGCGTCCGGCTTTGAAACCGCCTCGGCGCCCGCTTGGGGTTCTGCAGCGGCGCCTTCGGGCTCGATTGCGGCGATGCCGTCGTCGGTGCCAAGCGCCGCCTGTGCAAGCTGCTCGAATTCTTTCAGGCTCGGCAACTCTTCAAGATCCGAAAGTCCGAAGCGCAGTAAGAATTCTTTCGACGAGCGATAGAGTATCGGCCGCCCGATGACGGGTTTTCGCCCCGCAGTTGTAATCAGACGCTTCTCGAGCAGCGTCTTCAGGACGCCGCCGCAATTCACGCCGCGGATTTCGTTAATCTCGGGCCCCGTCACCGGCTGCTTGTAAGCAATCACGGCGAGCGTCTCAAGCGCCGGCATCGTCAGCCGCACCGGCGGCCGCAGCGCCTTGATGAATTTCCGCACGATGTCGTGATGATGCGGCTTGGTGTAAAGTTTCCAGCCGCCCGCGACTTTGCGGATTTCAATCCCGTGCTCGTCCGTCTGATATGACGCGACCAGCGAGTCCAGCGCCGCTCGCACTTCCTGTTTTTCGACTTCGACCGCTTTTGACAACTGGTCGAGTGAAACCGGTTCATCCGCTGCGTAAATGATGGCCTCGAGTGCCGAACTGAGTTCTTGTGGAGTCATTGGTATTGCTCTTCGATCTTGGCGATCGCTTCTTCGCCGGAAAACACCACGTCGAACATCGGATGCTTCCGCAGCAGAATATCCGTAAATAATGCGGACTGAACGAGCACGACCGCTTGCAATCGCACCATCTCCAGCACCGCCAGAAACGCGACAATCATCGCTCGTCGCGAGGCGCACGATTCGAAAAAACTCGCCATTGAAACCGGCTCGTCGTTCACGGACAGCTTCAGCCGCAGTTCCGTCATCATCTGCGCGATCGTCACCGTCTCGTGCTGCAGCTCAATTTTCGGAATTTCTTTTCGCCGCTCCAGCACCTGTTGGAAGACTTTCACGAGGTCGACCAGCGAGACGA
>DASPVY010000075.1:0-11815 GCA_035622115.1 Candidatus Acidiferrales bacterium | reverse complement strand
ACCTCGGCGACGCCGCTCTTGCAGACTGAAACGAACTACGCCGGCGGGGAGCTGGAGCAGCAGCAGGTGGAATCACTACCGATTGGCAACAGCGACTACACGCGGCTGGCGTTGGTCTTGCCGGGGGTGACGCAGAACAGCAACTTCGCCTTCGCGCAATACACCATTAACGGCTCGCGCGCCCGCTCCAACGGATTCGACATTGACGGCACATCCGACACCGACCCTTCGACTTATCTCCCTTCCATCAATGAAGGCGGCAACTCAGCGACGGCGGCCACGCGCTTGCCGCTCGACGCCATTCAGGAAGTCAGCGTGATTGCCGCAGGCGGCGCCGATTCCGGCCAGAACTCCGGCAGAGTGATGAACGTGATTATCCGAAGCGGCACGAACCAGTTGCACGGCTCGTTGTATGAACTGCACCGTGATGCCGATTTGGACGCGGCTAATTTCTTCGAGAATCTCTACGGACTGTCGCGAGCGCCGTTCGTCTGGAACGAGTTCGGCGGCGTGGTCGGTGGGCCGATTTATATCCCACACGTTTACGACGGACGCAACCGAAGTTTCTTCTTCGCCGGTTACGATGGCAGCCGCTTGCGGCTCGGCACGACGCTGAATGGCAATGCGCCCACGGCTGCACAGATTCAGCAGGCCACAGCGCTGGTCGTGGGCGACGGGATTACGCCCAATCAACTGGGACTGAATATTCTCGGCCTGTACTCAGGGCTGGGCCTTTCGGGACCATTCGCGGTTGACAACCGCGGGCTCCAAAGACCCAACAGCTACGTTTTCAAGTTCGATCACAAGTTTTCCGATGTCGATTCGCTCTCGACGCACTACCTGCACGGAACCGGGGAAGACGAGTTTCCCGGCGGCGGACCGGGGCCGGGCGGCGGCTCTCAGCTGAATCCCTGGTTCGGGGTAACTCCTACGGTTGCGGACAACTTCGCCATCAGCGAAGTTCATATATTCCGTACCAACCTGCTGAATACTCTGCGACTCGGCTGGAACCGGTTTTTCCAGTTCCAGGAAGGGCGCGACGCCAATGAGAATCCCGACACGATTGGATTCAATACAGGCGTGCAGCCGGATTGCTACGGAATTCCGGAAATAGACATCGGCGACAACATTTCGAACGGATTCTCGAACCTGGGATTGCAGGGGTGCGATACCGGGCGCGTGGCGACCAGTTATCAGATCGCGGACGACTTGAACTGGACGCACGGCGCGCATGCCGTGAAGTTCGGCTTCAATTTCCTTCATGACTATTCGGACTACACAATTGCGGGATCTCGCGGGTTATTTTCCTTCACAGGCGCGGTGCTGGGAGACAGTTTGACGACGAATGCGCCGATCGCGGTGCTCGTCGACGTGATCGCGGGCGATCCGACGCCCGGCTCGTCGTTCACGAATATCAGCAGAGTGGGCAGCGGGCGCGCCAACATCGATCAGAACATCATCAGTGGTTACGGAATTGACACTTTCAAAATCAAACCGCGGCTCACGCTGGTTGCCGGCCTGCGTTATGACTTCTTCACAACCGTCAACGAATCGCGCGGACGTTTTTCCGCGTTCACTCCGAGCCAGGGACTTGTCGAGGCGTCGCAATTGCCCGGCGGCGAAATTTACACCGCGCCGAAGCATGATTTCGGACCGCGTGTGTCGCTGGCCTGGAATCCGCCGATTTCGGTGATCCCGGGCCGACAGACGATTTTCCGCAGCGGTTTCGGAATCTATTACGATACGATTCCGCTCAACAATTTCCAGGAAGGCTTGGCGCAAAATCCGGTTGGTCCGACGGGAGGCTATACCATCGCGCCAACCGAGCCCATTCCTTTCGGTGTCGGCGTGCCGATTTTCGGAACCGGCGCTCCGCAACCGCCTTTCAACATCGAGAGCATCCAGCACAATATCAAAACGCCGAATACGATCTTGTGGAATGCCAACGTGCAGCAGGAACTGGCGCGCAACTTCGTTCTGCAGGTCGGCTACGTGGGGAATCGAAGCGTTCACCAACTCCAACTTTTGGACATCAATCAGCCGCCGGTGGGCGCCGGGTATGGACCGGGTTGCAACCCCAGCTATCCTTACGGTGATCCGGTGTGCGAGCAGAACGCGCGACCCTACAATACGCTGTATCCCACGCTCTCGCAGATCAATACGATTTCAACGCCCGGGTTTGCCACGTATAACTCCCTGCAGATTTTGCTGCGGTCTACCAACTTCCACGGGCTGACGACCCAGCTTGCATTCACGTGGTCGCACAACCTCGACACCGCCTCGGAAGTGGATGATTTCTTCGGAACCAGCGGCTTGATCCCGCAAAACTCGCTGAACTTCAGGACGGATTACGGGAATTCGGAATTCGATCAGCGGCGCGCGTTGATTTGGACCTACGTCTACGCAATTCCTTCGCCCAAGACGGAGAACAAGCTGGGGTTTGCAATCCGCGATTGGCAGCTCTCCGGCACCACCACGCTGCGCGATGGTATGGCGGCGCCGCTCCTGACGGGTGCGGACGAGGATGGCGTCGGCAACGGGCACACTTATTTCGACTGCGTGGGCCCGATTCATTACCAGCTGCAAAATTTCACGATGCCGTACGCTTCGTTGAGTTCATTCCTCGAGCCGCCGCCGGGCACGCTGGGAAATTGCCCGCGCGATCCGCTCGTTGCTCCGGGTCTGATGTCGTGGGACATCTCGATTCAAAGAACGTTTCCGTTCAAGGAACGTTATGGCTTCATGTTCCGCACCAGCTTCTTCAATGCGTTCAATCACCCGAACTTTGCCGAACCGGCTCCCGATATCGGAACGCAAATCACGGCCAGCGCCGATGACGGCAGCTTCGATTCGCATTTCGGCGTCGGCGGCCCACGCAACATTCAGTTCATGGGCAAGTTCACCTGGTAAGCGGCCAGAGCGCCGCCACTCTCTCGTGAGAATGGCATCTGCTTCATCGGGTGCTCTGAAACTCTGATTCCGAAGCAGCCGGACGCGCGAGCCTGAAGTTCAGCAGGGCTTCGACGCCGGTCTTCCTTTCCCCGAACGGAGGAGACATGAGTGGCCGCGTCGAAAGATTTGTGGGCGCACTCGCTTTTGCAATTGCTCTCTTGGCTTCTCTATCCGAAGGCGTGAGCGCTGCGACGCCACCTCCAGGCCCGATCAAAATCGCGGTCGACGCCACGCAGGTGTCTCAGCGGATACTCCATGCCAAGTTGAACTTTCCCGTCCAACCTGGAGCGCTGACTCTTTACTACCCGAAGTGGATGCCGGCCGATCATTCGCCGGACGGCCCCATTTGGAACCTGGCAGGCCTCAAGTTTTCTTCCGGCGGTAAGGAAATTCCCTGGCATCAAGACCCGGTGGATATGTACGCGTTCAATCTCGACATCCCTGAAGCCACGACATCGCTTGACGCGTCACTGGATTTTTTGATCTCGGCGCCCGGGCCATCCATTGATTTCAGCGCGTCCGGCGCGGCAAAGCTATTCATCTTGATGTGGAACCAAGTTGTTCTTTATCCGAAGGGATGGCCCGCTGCCGAGCTGACTTTTGACCCTACGCTAACCCTGCCCGGCGGCTGGAAATTCAGCACTTCGCTGCCGGTCGCCAGTCAATCCGGCGACACGATAACGTTTGCGCCTGTCGCGCTTGACCTGCTCATCGATTCGCCGGTGCAGGCGGGCGAATTCATGCGAGTGTTTCCACTGAATCCTGGCGGCAGCCCCCCGCATGAACTGGACGTGGTTTCGGACGATGCCTGGGCGCTGGATGTTCCGCCGGAATTGCTCGACGACTACAAGCATCTCGTTGCGGAAGCCAGCGCTCTCTACCGGTCACATCATTTTCGCGATTATCACTTTCTGCTGACTCTGAGCGACAACGTGATGGGCCTGGGCCAGGAGCATCACGAGAGCAGCGACGATCGCGTGCACCAGCACACGCTCGTCGATCCGAATGCTCGCATGCTGGAGGCCGGACTTTTCCCGCACGAGTTCTCGCATTCCTGGAACGGGCAGTATCGCCGGCCGGTGGGTCTGGCGACGCCGGATTTTCAGCAGCCAATGAAAGGTGAACTCCTGTGGGTCTACGAAGGACTCACGGAATATTTGGGAACGGTGTTGACGGCGCGCAGCGGTCTTCTCACCCCGGCAGAGTCCCGCGACCGCATCGCGCAAGTAGCCTCAGAAATGGATCACCGCGCGGGCCGCCACTGGCGTTCCCTGCAGAACACCGCGAATGCCGCGCAGATTCTCTACTTCTCAAATGAAGAGTGGAGTTCGTACCGGCGGAGCGTTGATTTCTATCCTGAGGCTGTTCTTATTTGGCTCGAAGTCGACGCGACGATTCGCAAGCTCACGGACGATCGAAAATCAATGGACGATTTCTGCCACGCTTTCTACGGCGGAGCGGACGGCGAACCGGTGATCAAAACCTACACTTTCGAGGACCTTGTCTCAACGTTGAACGGAATCGCCCCGAATGACTGGGCATCGTTCTTTCACACGCGCCTGAATTCCACAGACGCAGGCGCTCCGCTCGGAGGGATTACCGGAGGAGGCTGGAAGCTCATCTATAACGATGAGCCGAACGTGATTCTATCGGCCGGCGAAGCAGTTTCCGGAGGCGGGGACTTTACGGCTTCAATCGGCCTGCGAGTCAATCGCGACGGCACAGTCGTCGACGCAATTCCGGGAATGCCTGCATTTGAGAGCGGCCTGAGCCCGTACCTGAAAATAATCGGCGTGAATTCCCGCCAGTTCTCGATTGATGAATTGAAGCGCGCAATTCAAGATTCGAAGATGAATTCGGCCGCGATCGAGATCCAAGCGGACAACGCCGGCACTCTGGAGTCGCACCAGATTCAGTATCATGGCGGCAATCGCTTTCCACACCTCGAGCGAGTGGACGGTACGCCTGACTATCTCGACGAGATTCTCAAGCCGTTGACGCCGGCAAGCGCGAACTAGCGAGGAGCGACTACAAAATCCGATAGAGCGCAAGGGTTGACAGATCGATGATCCAGGAATTCGAATTTCTAGCCTTACCCGGCGGTGATGGGAGTTTCCTGATTCAGTATGGCAACCCAGCGCGCGCCACGCTTGATCCACGTGGTGCTCTCGATCACCGCGCCTGCCGGAAAGGTTCTGCCGCCTTCTTCGCCAAGTCTCAGCGCTTCATAGTAGAGGATCACGGTTGTGGCGTTGGGCATGAATCCGCGAATGCGGCGGAGTTCATAGCGGGAGATGGTGCGTTTGTTCATGGTAGCCAGATATTCCGGTTGGAGGACGATTCCGGATTGAAAGATCATCATGGCATCCGAGGGCACGAGCTCTCGAAATGTTTTCGCATCGCTCTCCTGAGCGGCTTTCCAGACTTTTCTCTCGAGCCGGATGACTGCCTCGAGCGTCGCGCGTGTCGAGCGCGAGTTGTTGTTTGGCTTCCTCGTTCCGGAACCGCGAGTTTTCATGGGAGCCTCCCGTGATGGCCGCGCGTACGTTGCATTTTCCGAGCGAACGCAACACGCGCATGCGAAGTTTGGCCCGTTTGATATATCACACCGGCGCCGTGACTTTACCGGGTAAACCCCATCGTCGCCAGTGCTCAGCGCCGCCGAGTTTGCCCCATTTTATAACTTCGACTAGAGGTCAATCCCTTGAGCACTCGTGAGTTTGACGTCGAATCGGTCCGTTCGCGCTTCCCTGTCTTTAAGCAAAAGATCTACCTGAATTCGTGTTCGCAAGGAGCGCTAAGCGACGCAGTAGAAAGCTCGCTGCTCGCGCACATTCGCAGCTGGCACGAACAGGGTTCTCCCTGGGACCGCTGGGTGGAAGAGTACGAAGCCGCGCGGGCGGCGTTCGCGCGCTTCATTGGGGCTGCGCCGGACGAGGTTGCCATCGTTCCCAGCGTATCCAATGGAATCAACGCGATTGCCAGCGCACTCGACTTCGACAAGCGCCGGAAAGTCGTCATGGGCGAATTTGAATTCCCGACGATGGGGCAAATCTGGCTCGCGCAACAGCGACGCGGAGCCGAGGTCGAATTTCTGTCGTCAGAAAATAACAGGATATTGCCAGGCGCGTATTCTGACGCGATTGACGAACGGACGCTCATCGTCCCGGTGACGCAGGTCTCTTTTCTGAACGGATTTCGCTCCGATATCTACGCGGTGGTTAAAGCGGCCCACGAACGCGGCGCCCTGGTGATGCTCGACAGCTATCAAGATTGTGGAACGAGGCCAATCGACGTCAAAGCTCTCGATGTGGACTTCTTTCTCAGCGGTGCGCTCAAGTATCTTCTTTGCCCGTCCGGGATCGCGTTTCTTTACGTCCGGCCCGAACTGATCGGGTCGCTCACGCCGACGGTTACAGGCTGGTTCGGGCAGCAGAATCCGTTTGCGTTCGACGTGAAACATTTCGATCCCGCAACGACGGCTCGCCGCTTTGAGGCCGGGTCTCCGCCGTTGCCGCATGTTTACGCGGTATCGGCCGCTCTCAAGTTACTGGACAGCGTCGGATACGCCAAAATCGCGGAGCATGTTTGTGCCTTGACCCAATCGTTTATGAAAGGCGCGCGTGAACTCAAAATCAGAATCAAGACGCCGCCGGATAGCGTCGGCCCGCTCGTCGTGGTGCAAGTGAAGGACTCTGACGCCCTGGTGAAGAAGTTGGCAGCGGAGAATATTGTCGTGTCGAATCGCAAGGACGGCCTGCGGGTTTCATTTCATCTCTACAACACGCTCGACGACGGTCGCGCGGTTCTCAATGTGTTGAAGGAAAACATCGCGCTGACCGTCCGAGAGTGATGCGCTGGTAGCATTCGCCCATTACCGCGCAAAGTGAGATTGGAGAGGATTCCCGATTAAGGTAGCTCGGGGTTCACTTCGTTGAAGGCTTTGAGCCAGCGGGACACCCGCCTTCGGCATCCATGTCCTGCAGTCGCTGGCCTGCTTCAGTGCTTCCCCGCCGCACAGCCGACATCAGCAGGACGCGCGCCTGATCGCAATTCTGAGGAACGCCGCGACCCCAGGCGTAAAGATCGGCAAGAATAATTGCAGCCTTGGTGTTTCCCTTTTCAACCGAGGCCCACAGCCATTTCACCGCGAAGCTCGTTTCCGCCGGGGCGTCCGCATCGCGCAGATATTGCAAGCCGGTTGCGAGTTCGGACTCGCCAGTGTCGTCGGGTGGCACGGCTTCGGTTTCCGGGCTCCCCGCCGCTATCGGCCTGGAATTTGCGGCGCCGCCAACTCCTGCTTCCGAAACCACTTGGTTTGCCGGCGCCGGTCTGGTCTTAGCGGGCGGCCTTTTCTCGCGCGCTTCCGGCGGAGGCTGCAATAGAGGGCTGATATTTGTGTCTGCCGGCGAATTCTCCGCGATACGCGCATGCGAGCCCGATTGGGGATTCAGCGTCGCAATCTGCTGCCCGATCCATCGCACGCCTTCGCCCACGTTCTGGCGGAACGCCAACATTCCAAGTCCGAGCGCCGCTACGATCAGTATCCCCGCAATCATGATTTCAAATTCGCGGAGCATGTTGCGCGGCACACCGGCTTTGTAAAGAAACGCCGCCAAGTGACTTGCGTTCTCTCGCGGGGCTGGGGCATTCGTGCGTATTTCGGCGCGCCACGGGGCGGCATAGTCGTAGCCGCGGGCCGAAGCTCCGCTGTATGTGGCGCCACTGGGCGCTGACTGCAAAGAGGGAGAATTCAGCGAAACTGCTCGAGTAGCTGGTGCATTGAGACGATTCGGCGCAGGATTCTCAGACGCGCGATGTCTCGCGCCGGAGAGCGCTTCGTTCAGAACCGCATCTGTTTCGTAGCCCGAATAGAGCGGACCAGACCCCGAATCCGGGAATGACGGCGCGGCCGCCGAAGATGAAGATAGAGACTGCTCCGCAGCCGAGCCGGCCGCTTCTCCACGAAAGCGCGAAAAGTCCTCGGCAGGCCGGCTGGGATTCCGGAGGGATTGCTGCGATTCGCCTAAGCTCGCGACGCCTGGCTCGTGTCGCGTTGCGTACGGGAGCTTATCGGAAAGAGATGGGGGAACAGGGGGAGGCTCGGGAATCGATGAGGGTCGCTCGACTTTCGAGGGCGCAGAACTTGCGACAATCGAAGGCCTTGACGGACGAGGCGGATCGCTCGGGCGCTGCGAGGCCGCTGGCGGGGTTGCTTCCGGTTCAGGGGGAAGCGCGGTCAAATCGGCTTCGGGCGAAGCTTCGGGCTCGGCCGGAATCAACGGCACCGGCTCGTCTGGCAGAGTAGGGAGAATATACGGCCCCAACGACGCCCGCGCGAAGTTCGGCTTGGCTTTCGGCGCGGCAGCTTCCCCTATTGGCGCGCTCGAACGACGAGCTGCGTCACGCGGATTCCGCAAAGACGCTTCCGTCGGGAATTCGACGATCATCTCGTCGTTGACCGGATCCGACGCAGACTCCGCCAGGATGCTTGCGGACGCCGGCGCTTCATCGCCCATTACCGAATGCATCGTCTGGGCAACGTCCAGCGACGGCTTGGCGTTTTCGCCAAGCCAATCTCGCAGGCTGGAGCGTTCCGACGCCCCCAGCTTCGTGAACCGAATACCGCCGCTCCGCTTCGAGGAGTCCGTCCAGACAACTTCACCAACGGCTTCGATTCGAAGCGATTGGCGCAGCGTGAACCAAACGGACATCGGCCCGCCGCCATTCTCAATCGGAGCAACGGATTGAAATTGCAATCCGCCTTCGGAGGCGTCAATGAGGATCCCGCCATTCTGTTTGGCGAGGTTGAGATAGACTAATCCGTAGGGCTTAGCGCGGGTTGATTGGCGGCGTTCGATTAAAATGGGAAGTTACCCCGATTCCGGCCCCCGGCGCATAGGAAGCACCACATACGTAGTTCACAAAGCTCCACCGCGACGTCGATGGGCTCTCTGGATTCGATCAATCTGAAGGCTGGGGCAGCAACCCATCGAGTGCCGGTATTTTATCAAAGAATCAGGCTGGGCCTGCCATGGAAAAGATGAATTTTCGCGCCAGCGGGTCTTCTGAAGGAGGCCCCGTAGTGCTGGCAGTACTGTGGGCACTAAACGCACACGTGTTGCAAGCACGGCATTAACGCCGCCGCCATGCGGTAACGAACTCGTCCGGTTGGACCGCCAGGCGGAAACGGCCCCGAAAAGCGATTCGCGGACAACGCTCAAGATTCGCCGGGTATCGCGCGCGGCCTTTTCCGCTTCCACTCGTAATCCCGGCGGAGCTTGTCTTTGTGCTTTTTGAGCTGACTTTCCAATTCGGTGAAAGCGGCGCGGACGCTCGATTGCGCGTCGGGCGCAATTCCAGTGGCATGGAGCGTGCCTGTCGGCAGCGCCAAATTCAGCGAGAAACTGAAATTGGACTTTCTAGGTTTTTCTTCGAGGCCGCCGTGCAATTGCACCAGATCAGGGGCGAACTTCTTGAGAAGCTTTTCCAGTTTCTGCAGATGGTGCCCCGAAACTTGTTCGATCGACGATCGCAAATCCGCACGAATGTGACTGAAGGAAATTTTCATTGCGATACCCTGTTTGGATTGTCGGGGATCGGGTTGGAGCCCGAAGAGGCATGAGCTGCGATGCAACTAAAGGATAGCAATGTGTGCGGGCGGATTCAACGGCCCTGTTCAAAAGTATCTATGCCTTTGCGAAAAACCTCCCAGGGGAGAGTACTACCTTCCCCTGTCTACCTGTACGTTCGTACAGCTATGTCTTTTCGCACAGGCGCTTGTTCTGGGAGCTTGTAAGACGCGTCGCGTGTGTAAGATGAAGTGATACCGGGACCATCGCTAATTCAAGAGGAGAAAACATTTCATGGCCACATTGAGCAGTTTTGCGGATGCTGCCAAGCCGGGTGAACATATTGAAGCAGCGGCGCAGTCCGTGGAAACTCGCGCGGCATCGATTCACGAAGGTCTTCGCAGCATCGAAACTCGCAATTGGTGGACCTTATTCACCACCATCACCATCTTGTTGCTATTGATGTTCACGATCGTGTGCCTGTCCCTGCCCTCGGTGGTGCAATCGAGCGAGCCTCTCGCGCAACTCAACCTGGATTTGGCGGTTCGCGGGCTTCTTGGCGTCGTTCTGCTATTCAATGTCTACTCGATTTGGCAGCAAATTCGCCTGAAGAAGCTGTGCGAGCAGATGAAAGATACATTGAAATCGATCGGCAGATAGTCACGGACCGGGTCTTCCACGGTCCTACGAACGTCACTCGCCTCGTCGGACCGTGAGGGCCGAACCTCGGCTCACTGTGTCGGTTGAGTTTCGTGTCGAGGCGCGGTTGGTGTTCGGGGCGCGACACCAGTGGCGTTCGCACTGGTCCTTCGGTTCGTGATTTCAGCCTACTGGCATAGGGTAGTGCTGGAAAACAAAGAATTTTCCTCTCCAAGCGTAACTTGCACTTTTCCACCTGCATCGTAATAGATGTCCGGCCAGTTATCTCACGCTCACGCTCAGTCCTCGATGGTATTGAGTTCGCGCAGGCTTCCCGGCTCATCGCCTACTGCGGTCACGCCGGTTGAAGTTTATTTTCGGAGGCTCGCGTCCAGCCGCGGGATTTACCTTCTCGAGCCAAAGAACAGTGTTAAGCTGGGCGCCGGTCATCCTGCTCGGGAATGGGGGGTGGACGATTTGGTCAGGCAATGGGCTTTATTGCTCGGCTTGATCTTGATTTGCCCGATGACGGCGGTGGCGCAATCGTCCGCCGCTCATCTCAATCTGCCAGACAGCGGTTTCTCGCGCAGCACCGCGGCTTTTAGCCGCCCTGTACAGTTGGTGCGCTTGAGCCCGCCTTCAATCAGAGCAAATCCTCTAAGATTCGAATCAACTCGCCCGGGGCGACTCTCGCCGGCGACTTCTCCCCGTTTGTCGCCGCCGCTGATTCCCCACCTCAATCAGGTGGAGACCTTATTCATGAGCCGCTCGAGCCTCCCGATTACGCAATTCGGCGGATCGCATTTTCAACTTTCGGGATACGGAAGCACGGTGCACATGAGCGATGTCGAATTTGGCCCTTCTGGCTCGGGCGGGTTGCTAGATTTCCGCCCGCCGCGCCAGTATGCAGTCGACACGCCGCACAACTTCGACGCCTACGGCCTCAGCCTAAGCTTTCGGCCGGGTCGCGGCGCACAGGATGTTCACGCATCCGACGTCTTCAGGACTTTGCGAAAAATCGCCCACGGCCAATTCTAGCCGGCGTTCGACTCTGTTGACATGGAAGGCAGGGCCACAAGAGCTCGGCACTCGCTACTGATGCCTAGTGATTCCCGATGCGTGAGAGCAGGAAATCAACGAACCGGCGGGCGTCAATCCCTGTCGCGACGTGAACGTTCGGGGTGACCGGCTCCACGCCGACCGATTCCACGTGATCGCCGCTGGGCGCCTCCTTCTCGACCACGTTTTTCCGGTTGGCCACAGTCATTCCGCGCGTGAACTTCCCTTGCGTTTCGATGTCGACGCGCATGGCTTGCGTCGTCAAGAAAGTGTTGTCGATCGCCTGGCCCACCGCAAGCGCATCGTGAATCGCGCCACCATGGAAAATTCCCGTGCCCTTGTAGGTTCCGATCTGATATCGAAGCACCGTCGCGGCGAAGTCGGTCTCAGGGCCCGGATGCCGCTCGAGTGTTGCGACGTCCTCGTCCGTTACCAGCGTAATTTCCGTCACATCGAGTCCTACCATGGTGATCGGCCAGCCGGCATTGAACACCATCGCCGCCGCTTCCGGATCGCTATGGACGTTGTACTCCGCGACAGCATTCACATTGCCGCCGCTGATGCCTCCGCCCATCAGAATCACTTCCTTCACC
>DASPVY010000074.1:0-2630 GCA_035622115.1 Candidatus Acidiferrales bacterium | reverse complement strand
GATGCTCGACGGCGGCGAGCCGCCCATTTTCGAAGCCAAGCTCAGCAAGTACAAAGGCGAGGATATCGAAGTCGGGAATCAGGAAGCCGCGGACAAGATCGTGGCTGCCGTCCGCGGGGCCAAGTGGGTGGTCTCGGGCGTAACGCAGCGGGAGAAGAAGCGCAATCCTCCGCCGCCATTCACCACCTCGAAGCTTCAGCAGGCTGCTTACAACCGGCTGCGATTCACGGCCAAGCGAACGATGTCCCTCGCGCAACGGCTGTACGAGGGCGTTGAACTCGGCAATGAAGGATCGGTTGCACTGATAACCTACATGCGCACGGATTCCGTGCATGTTTCCAACGACGCGCTCGCTCAGGTCCGCGACTTGATTCCCGCGCGCTTTGGCTCCGACTATTTGCCGGAGAAGCCGAACTTCTATAAATCAAAGAAGGACGCCCAGGAAGCGCACGAAGCAATCCGGCCGACCGACGTAACACGCACGCCGGACGACGTTCGCGCGTATCTCGACGCCGATCTTTTCAAACTTTACCAGCTGATCTGGCAGCGCTTCGTGGCATCGCAGATGTTGCCCGCGATTTTCGATCAAACTTCGATCGACGTTTCCGCCGGCGATTACACATTCCGCGCCAGCGGGTCGGTGCAGAAGTTCGATGGCTACCTGCGCGTTTATCAGATTCCGGCGGCGAACGCGGATCGCGAAGACGACGAGAAGGACGACGAGGGCGAAGGCAAAGCTCTACCACGCTTGACCGAAGGCCAATCGCTGCGGCTCGACCAGATCCGTCCCGATCAGCATTTCACCGAGCCGCCCCCGCGCTACACCGAAGCCACGCTGGTAAAAGAACTCGAAGAGAAAGGCATCGGGCGTCCCTCCACTTACGCGGCGATTATTTCCACGATTGTGGAGCGCGAGTACGTCAGCAAGAATCAGGGCCGCTTCACGCCGACGATGCTCGGCGAGCGCGTCAGCGTCTTGCTGGTCAAGAGCTTCGAGGACATTTTCGATGTGACTTTCACGGCGCGCCTCGAAGAAGAACTCGACGAAATAGAAGAAGGCAAGCTTCCCTGGCGCGAGGCTGTCAAGGAATTCTGGCAAAAGTTCGTCGTGGATCTCGATCGCGCCGGCGACGAAATGCTTTCTTACAAAGCCGGCATTCCGATCGGCAAGAAATGCGAAAAGTGCGGTCAGGGTGAACTGCTCGAGCGCATCAGCCGCCATGGTTTCTTTCTCGGGTGTTCGCGCTATCCCGAGTGCGATTTCATTCAGGATATGTCGCCGGAGCTGGGGGACGATTCGGGCAACGGCGAGAACAAAATCGAGTATTGCGACAACTGCGGCAAGGAAATGACCATCAAGCGCGGCCGCTTCGGCATGTTCCTCGCGTGCACCGGCTACCCGGATTGCAAAACTACGCGGCGCCTGGTGGAGGGCACGCGCATCGCCCACGAGCCCGATGAGCCGCTCGATGAAAAGTGCACGCTTTGCGGCAACCATCTAATCAAGAAGCATGGGCGTTTCGGCGAATTTATCGGCTGCTCGGGCTATCCGAAGTGCAAATATACCCGGCCGATCACGCTCGGCATCAAGTGCCCGAAATGCGGCGAAGGCGAATTCGTGCGTCGCGGGACGGCGCGCGGTAAAGGGCGCGGCCGGATTTTCTACGGTTGTTCGCGCTATCCCGATTGCGACTTCACCACGCCGCACGAACCGATCAACGAGCTGTGCCCCAAGTGTGGCGCGCCGTTCATCGTCGAAAAGCGCACGAAGCAAGGCAATTTCCGCTCGTGCCTGAAAGAAGGCTGCGACTGGGAAGTGGCCGTTGAGGAAGTCCCGGTGGCGGTCGCGGAGCCCGTGGGTGCGGGAGCGCCCGCGAAGGGCTAGCGCGTGGCTTCAGCCGGTCCGGCCGGCGCATGAAACTCAAAGACGCCATCGAAAAATTCCTCGAATACATGCGTTACGTCCGGAACGCATCTCCTGAAACACTTCGCAAGTACCGGACGGATCTCGAACAATTTCTCGCCTACGTCACGCCGCCCGGCGCGCACACGCTTCCGCTTCCTGAAATCGACCATCGCGTGATTCGCGAGTTCGTCGCGCATATGCACGATCGCAAGCTGGAGAGAACTTCGATCGCCCGCAAACTGGCCGCGTTGCGCTCGTTTTTCCGTTTCGCCGTGGCGCAGAAAATCGTGCCGCGCAATACCGCGCGCCTGGTTTCCTCACCGAAGTTGCCGAGACGCCTGCCGGAAATTCTTTCCGCTGAAGAAATGGCCCGGCTGCTCGACGGTGTGGCGTCGTCGGGGGCGCAGGAACTCGCGAAGCGACGCGGCTCCCCGACTCCCAAGCGGCGTGAAGACGATTTGCTGATGGTCAAGCGCGACCGCGCGATTCTTGAACTGCTCTATGCATCCGGGCTGCGCGTGAGCGAATTGACGGGCGCGAAACTTTCCGATTTCGATCTACAAAGCCTGACGGTTCGGGTGCTCGGAAAAGGACGGAAGGAACGAATTGTGCCGTTTGGCTCGAAGGCGCGCGCGGCGCTCGAAGCCTACTTTCCGGTACGCGATCGCATCCGGCTCGAATGGCCGGACAAGGCCGATCCTGAAGCGGTTTTTCTCAGCAAGCG
>DASPVY010000073.1:0-2782 GCA_035622115.1 Candidatus Acidiferrales bacterium | reverse complement strand
GTGTCGCAATCCATCATGAAGCCGATTGTGCCCGTCGGCGCCAGCACCGAAACCTGCGAATTCTTATATCCGAATTTTTCGCCGTGTGTGAGCGCGTTGTCCCAGGCCTCTTGCGCCGCGCGCAGCAACGATCCCTGGACGTTCTCCGCCTTGATCGGCCTCATCGAGTCCCGATGCATCCGGATCACGTCGAGCATCGCCTCGCGATTCCTCGGGTAGCCGCCGAACGGCCCCATTCGTTCCGCAATCTTCGACGATTGGTAATACGCTTCGCCCGTCATCAGCGCCGTGATCGCGCCGCAAATATCGCGGCCGGCATCCGAATCGTACGGCACCGCCAGCGACATCAGCAGCGCGCCCAGATTGGCATAGCCCAGCCCCAGTGGCCGATACTCATGCGAGTTCCGCTCGATTCTCTCCGTCGGATAGCTCGCGTTGTCCACCAGAATTTCCTGCGCCGTGATCGTGACGTCCACTGCATGGCGGAAACCGGCCACATCGAATGTCCCGTTCGGACCCAGAAACTTTTGTAGATTCAGCGACGCCAGATTGCACGCGGTATCGTCCAGGAACATGTACTCCGAGCAGGGATTCGACGCGCAGATTCGGTCCGTTGATTTGCAAGTGTGCCAACGATTCACCGTCGTGTCGTACTGCATTCCGGGATCGCCGCACTGCCATGCCGATTCGGCCATCCGTCGCAGCAATTCCCGCGCGCCGTATTTCTCGAAGGGCTTGCCGTCGGTGACGTTCTTCGTCCACCAATCCCGGTCTTCCTCGGCCGCTTGCATAAATTCATCGGTCACGCGCACCGAATGGTTGGCATTCTGGAAGAAAATCGAAGAATAGGCTTCGCCGTCAATCGACTGGTCGTAGCCCTGCTCGATCAGCACTTGCGCTTTGCGCTCTTCCTTCACTTTACTGTCGATGAATTCGGCGATATCCGGATGATCCACGTTCAGGATCACCATCTTGGCCGCGCGCCGCGTCTTGCCGCCGCTCTTGATCACTCCCGCGAACGCATCAAACCCTTTCATAAAGCTCACCGGACCTGACGCAATCCCCCCGCCCGAAAGCAATTCACGGCTCCCGCGCAGCGTCGAAAAATTTGTCCCCGTGCCGGAACCCCACTTGAACAGCATTCCTTCGGTTTTCGCCAGGCCCATGATCGATTCCATGTTGTCCTGGACGGAATTGATGAAACATGCGGAGCACTGCGGCCGGGCCTGAACGCCCACGTTGAACCAAACTGGCGAGTTAAACGCCACTTTCTGCTCGACGAGCAGGTGGGCCAGCTCATCGTGGAACGCGTCGCGCGATTCCGCATTCGCAAAGTAGCCGCCCATTTCGCCCCACCGGACGATCGAGTCCACCACGCGGCCAATCAATTGCCTTACGGAAGTTTCGCGCTCCGGCGTGTCCAGCTTGCCGTGAAAATATTTTGACGCGACGATATTCGTCGCCGTCTGCGACCACGACTTCGGCACCTCGACGTTTTCCTGCCGGAAAATCGTCTGGCCTTTATCGTTTCCGATTGCGGCGGTTCGCTTCTCCCATTCCATTCTGTCGTAGGGAGATATTTTTCCGTCAGTGAAGATGCGCTTGAATTCCTGTCCCGTTTTGGGAGAGGCCTTCTGAATCTCATCGAATTTGCTGGTGAGTGCCATCCGAACTTCCGCCATAAATGCCTCCGCGCAGGCAATCGAGCCGCCGTGGTTGAGTTGGTGCAGGACGGCGAGGCGGGAACTTCCATTATAACCCCCCAGGTGCCGTCCAGAAAATGTGATGGGGCGGGGCCGTCTGGGTACGTTCCGCCATTTTTCCGATCAAAAAATAGAAATGCGTAGCTAAGCCATGACACTGTTTCTGTCAAGGGCGGGCTAGCTGGCGCAACAAGCCGCTCTTTTTAGATTAAACTCCGGTGGAACCGCTGGTTCGCTCGCGAACCCCCGATACGAGCGAGTGTCTGTCCCTCCTGAGTCTGGGACGCGAGTATAGGGGATGTGGAAATGAAGTCAAGAAAAAAACCGCGCTTGAGCACAAAATAATGTGGTGAAAGTGTCGAATGTGTCTACCTATAGTGGTAGTAGTGCGTGAGGTACCACGACCCTTCTCTGATCGATTGACGCTGCGATTCCATCGTCCTACGCTTTCCTAATACGGGAAAAATGAATCACGGAAAAATCCTCGCCGCGGTTGCGCTTCTCTCCGCACTCGTATTTTTTTCTCTGAGCTTGGGATCTCGTTTTCGTTCGGCATCCTCCAGCGAAACTCTCTCCGCAAATTTCCCGGTAACTCGGATCCAGCTGGTTGGCGTGCCCAACGGAGGCGAAATTACTCCGCTGCTCTATCGCGGCGCTCAACCCACGCCCGATGGATTTCACTCCCTCGCTGCGAGCGGCGTCGCCATTGACGTGGATCTTCGCGATGAAGGCGATCGCGACGCGGAGAGAGAAGCCGTCACGCGTGAAGGCATGCAATACGTCGGAATTCCGTGGCAGTGCCAGCATCCCAGCGATTCGATCACCGCGCGCTTTCTCGAAGTCGTTCGCGATAATCCGGATAAGAAAATCTTCGTTCATTGCCACCAGGGCATTGACCGCACCGGCTTGATGATCGCGGCATTTCGCATGGCGGATCAGAATTGGACCGCGAATGAGGCGCGCCGCGAGATGATCGCCTACGGCTTCGATTCTCTTCATCGTTCCTGGTGCAGCGCCGTTGACTCATACGAGCAATCGTTCCCTCTGCATTTTTCTTCTGCTCCCGAATTCGAATCTCT
>DASPVY010000072.1:0-4294 GCA_035622115.1 Candidatus Acidiferrales bacterium | reverse complement strand
TGTTCGATTCCGTGAATAATTTGGCCAGTTCCGAGTAAAGCGCGCGAGCGGCGGGAGCGTCAGGCGGCTTTTCGTAGTACAGGCCGCTATCGAGCGTCCGGTAGGTATCGGCGAGAGCGGAAATGGCAGCGATCGCGTCGGAGTCGTTGAAATCGCGATTCTGAGCCGCCGCTGCGAGAATGGTGATGCCAATGCCCGAGATGACGGCGCTCCGTTCGTGCACCAGATCGACTGGAATCGCGAGTTCGGGATAGGGCACGGATTCCTGCGCGATTGGTTTTCGATGCTCTCGCTCCCACCGATGCGCCGCAAGTAAATGCGCGCAATCGGGCGGGCAATCGATGGTCACTTCGCGCTTTTCACCGCAACAAATCGCGCAAATCATTTCCCCTTTGGCAGGGCAGTAGCGCTTCGCTTTCCGCGTGCCGCAGATTGGACAAGTCAAATTGGTTCCCTGAGACGTATCGTTCCGGCATCAAGAGTAGGGGATTCCAAGCGGCGTGCCAAGTGGAGCGGGCTGTGGAACGGCTGGAGCCACGCTTGTCGGCTCGACAGGTACAACTGCGGCCCCCGGCGCCAGCTTCCATGCTGCAAACGGGAGTGATAGTCTCTCGTTCCTCGCGGCGAAAAGGCCGATTTCTCGACGCACGAGAGCACAGCGATGAATTTGTTCTCGAAAGAAATCACCCGGCGATCGTTCTTGCGTGCGACTTCGCTCGGCGCCGTGGCGGCGGCCGGATCTCAATTCCGGATGCAAGATTTGCTCGCCGGCCCCGCCCCTGCCGAGCCGCTCAGCGAATTCGACTATAGCGATGTGTCCCTCTCGAGCGAAATTCACGAAAAGCAACTTCACGACACCTGCGCGGTCCTAATGGAACTGAGCGAAGACAGCCTTCTGAAGCCGCTTCGCGCGATGGCGGGCCTTCCGGCGCCGGGCGCCGAAATGGGCGGTTGGTATCTCTACGATCCCGACTACGACAAGCATAAAGGCGATTTGGGCTTTGCGCCGGGCTGCCCATTTGGCCAATGGGTATCGGGGCTGGCGCGGATGTATGCCATCACGGGCTTGCGAGAGTATCGCGAGAAAGTGATGCGATTGAATCGCCTGTACGCCGAAACGATTTCCGCAGATTTTTACATCAAAAATCGTTTTCCGGCCTATTGCTACGACAAGCTGGTTTGCGGGCTGATCGATTCCCACAAGTACGTGAAGGACCCGGACGCCTACGCCATTCTCGAACACACCACCGATACCGCTTTGCCACATCTGCCGCCAAAAGCCATCGAGCATGACCACAGTTGGCGTCCTGGAACGGACGAGACGTACACGTGGGACGAGTCCTATACAATGCCGGAAAATTTGTATCTGGCGTTTCAGCGCGGCGCGGGAAAGCGATACCGCGAGCTCGGAACCCAGTATCTCCTCGACGAATATTTCGGCCCGCTCGCAGAAGGCCGGAACATTTTGGCGGGAAGACATGCCTACAGCCACGTGAATGCGTTGTCGTCGGCGATGCAGGCTTATTTCACAGTGGGAAGCGACAGGCATTTTCGCGCGGCCAAGAATGCGTTCGAGATGCTTTTGGCGCAAAGCTACGCAACGGGCGGCTGGGGCCCGGACGAGCAGCTTCGCGCGCCTGGCAGCGGCGACCTGGCTGCGAGCTTGACGAAAAGCCACGCAAGCTTTGAGACGCCGTGCGGCTCCTACGCGCATTTCAAAATCACGCGCTACCTTCTCCGCGCGACGCACGATTCGCGCTACGGCGACAGCATGGAAAGAGTGATGTACAACACCATTCTGGGCGCGAAGCCGCTCGAGGCCGATGGCACTGCGTTCTATTATTCCGATTACAACTTTGAAGGGCACAAAGTGTATTCATGGAATCACTGGCCGTGCTGCTCAGGGACGCTGCCGCAGGTGGCGGCGGACTACCGAATCAACACGTATTTCCGAGACGCGCACGGTGTGTACGTCAACCTCTACATTCCGTCGACGCTGCGCTGGGTGCAGGGCGGCGCGCAGATTTCGCTGGGGCAGGAGAGCTCTTATCCCTTCGAGCCCCTGATTGCGTTTGATGTGACCGCAGCCCGGTCGTCCGAGTTCGCGCTCAATTTTCGAATTCCGAGTTGGGCAAAGGGAGCGTCGATATCGGTCAACGGAAAGCAACTGGCCGCGCCGATCGTTCCAGGAACGTTCGCTTCGGTGGGTCGCGAGTGGAGGACCGGCGACCGCGTTGAAGTAAATTTGCCGCCTTCGATGCGACTCGAGGCGATTGATGAACAGCATCCGGATACGGTGGCGTTGCTCTGCGGACCGCTGGTGCTGTTTGCGATAACGAAGGATCCGTCAGCGGCAAAACGGAGCGAACTGCTGGCGGCGCGGAAAATCGGCCTGCGGGAATGGCAAGCGGAAACGGCCAGCGGGCCGCTGAAGATGATCCCGTTTCCAGATCTCGAAGATCAACTCTATACAACCTACCTGAAAGTTAGTTAAGAATCTGCCGAACTGGGAAAACTTCAACTCGGATCAAACCGGAAAGCGGAAGATTCAGGCGGACACTTTGTGCGCGAGTTCGGCTCTTGGGCTCAACTCCATCCCCCGCAGAATCATGTCCACGACATATTGGTCCCCCGCGACTGAATTGATCATCATGTCGTAGAGCTGGCGGCAAGGCCAATCCGCGCCGAAATAGCGGCGGATGAATTGACCGCGCTCTTTATCGATCGATTCGACGAGCTCGCGAGCCTCTTCTTCGCTTTTCCCGAGCGATCGCACGCGACGGATTTTTTCCTCCTGCGGCGCGAAGATAAAAACATGGAAGGCGTCACGTCGATTGCGAAGAATATAAGGCGAGCCGCGGCCGACGATCACGCAATTTCCGGCAGCGGCGGCGTCTTCAATCACGCTGTGAAGAAGCGCAACCATCCGGTCGGTATCAAAACTTCCGATGCCGGTCAGCGGCAGGCTGCGCTCGTAACTTCCGCGCGCGAAGACTTTAAAGAGGCGATGCAGCAGGGGATCGAGGTGTTCGTCACAGCGGGCGGCAGCTTCGGGAGCAACGTTTGCGCGTCGGGCGATCTCGGAGGTTAGCTCGGTATCCCAGAGCTTCCAACCCAGCTGTTTTGCGAGTTTCTGGGCGATCAGCGCGCCGCCGCTGCCATACTCGCGTTCCACGGTGATCAGGCGTATGGGCATCGCGACTTCTCGATTCATTCGCCTTGACGCTGTAGCGGCCGGTACCGCCGCTAACCGATTATAACCAATCGCTGCTCCAGCGCCATTACGTCTTAGTGCGCCGCTATGGGCCCACCCTGATGCCTCGGCTTTCGGATCAGGAATATAAGCGGGATCATGCACAGAACTGCAAAACCAAGAATTCTGAAATTGTCGATGTAAGAAAGAAGCGAAGCCTGCTGCTGCAGCGACAATGCGAATAGGGCGTGGGCTTGCTGCAACGCCAGCGCGGGAGAGGATCCGTGCGCTTCAAGAGTACGCGCGGCGCCCTGGACCGCCGACTGGAATTGCGGATTGCCGGGATTCAGATGCGCGCCGAGGGTCACCTGGTGCACCTGCGCGCGCCGATCGAGCATGGTGGCCACAAATGAAATTCCCACGCTACCGCCGATATTTCGCGAGAGATTGATCAAGCCGGAAGCCGCGTTGTTTTTCTCGCGCGGAAGATACGCGTAGGCGGTGGTATTGATCGGCACAAAAAGAAACGCGAGGCCAAAGGACTGAATCACACGCGCCATAACCGCCGTGCGGTAGTCGATCTGCAGATCAAAATTGGTCATGTGGAATAGTGAAAAAGAGAGCATCAGCATTCCGAACACGAGGAGCGCGCGCGCGTCCACCTTGCTGAGCAGAAATCCCACGACCGGCATGCAAACCATGATTACCAGCGCTCCGGGAGTGAGCGCAAAGCCTGCTTGTTCCGCCGAGTAGCCCATGAGCGTTTGCATGTAGAGCGGCAGGAGCACGGTCGTGCCGTAGAGCGAAATGCCAAGAACGAACATCAGCGTGTTGCCAATGGCAAATGTGCGATCGTGGAATAATCGGAGATCGATGATCGGATTTTTGTGCCGTAGCTCCCAGAAAATCACAGAGACGAGGCAAATCACGCAGATGATGGTCAGCGTCAGGATGAAGTTCGAGCCGAACCAGTCGTCCCGTTCGCCTTTGTCCAAAATGATCTGGAGCGAGCCGAGCCCGACGGCCAGCAAGCCCAGCCCGAAGTAGTCAATTCCGTGCTCCGGCTTGTGCTGGGCCTTCAGGTACGGCGGATCCTCGATA
>DASPVY010000071.1:0-3241 GCA_035622115.1 Candidatus Acidiferrales bacterium | reverse complement strand
CGATGCAGCCAATCCAGTGCCGGCGCCGGATTTGACGGTCTGGGCCACGCACGTGGCGCCGAGTTCCAGCACCACCGGAACTTCGATTGTAGAAGCACCGGCGTCCGATCTGTCGCTCAGCGGGTCGAACTTGACCACACTCACCACCCTGTGCGGCTTCATTGAAGGCAATGACAGCGGCTCGGGAGTTTGCAGCTGCCCGGTGGTCGGGACTTCTGACCTGACGCGCCGGTTGCTGGCAAAGAGGTAAGAAGTTCTCATTATCGGCAAAGTATGGCGAAACCTTCCCGGCGCTCGGTCGAATCGGCGTCGGGAAGGTTTTGCGTCAAGGGGATGAAAAATGAAGATGTCACGGATACTTATAATCTTGATCATGGGCGCGGGACTGGGCGCCGCATCGCGATGCGCGGCCCAGGACGCGAATAGCAAGGAAGTCGTCGCAGTCATAAATGGGCAGGACATCACGCAGTCCGACTTGGAACAGAAAGAAATGGTCAAGCTGCTGAAGGCGCGCGATCAATTCTACCTGGCACAGAAAGACGCGCTGAACCAGCTAATCGAAGACTCACTTCTGGAAGCGCAAGCGAAGAAAGAAGGTGTGACCGTCGATGAATTGCTGGATAAGCATGTCAACAGCAAGGTGACGGATCCCACGGAAGATCAGCTTCAGGTTTATTACGAAGGCATTCAAACCACTCAGCCGTACAGTGAAGTTCGTCCCAAGATTGTCGACACGATTCATCAGCACCGCGTGGCCAAGCTTCGCGCCGAATACATCAAATCTCTCCGCGATAATTCGAATATCGTCGTGATGCTCCAGCCGCCCGCGGCCTCTGTGCCGCTCGGAAAGACGGCAACTCGTGGAGCGCAGGATGCTCCAGTTACGATCATCGAGTTTGCGGATTACGAGTGCCCGTACTGCCAGAAAATGGACCCGGATCTTCGCAAGCTTCAGGACGATTTCAAGGGGCAGATCCGATTCGCGTTCAAGGATTTTCCGTTGCCGATGCACAAGCATGCGGAGAAGGCTGCTGAAGCGTCGCGTTGCGCGGAAGATCAGAACAAATACTGGGAATATCACGATCGTCTGTTCGGCAAGGATGCCGGATTGGATGTTCCGGAACTGAAGCAATACGCGAAGGATCTCGGACTGGATTCCGCGAAATTCGACGCGTGCCTTGATTCAGGCAAGGAAGCCGACGCCATCCAGGAAGACATCGTGCAGGGGAACGGTCTCGGAATCTCCGGAACGCCCGCGGTATTCATTAACGGTCATTTCTTCAGCGGCATCACCAGTTATACGGTCATGCACGACGAAGTGGCGCAACAGATTTCCTTCCATGCCACTTCGGCTCGGAAAGACTCGACAAAGTAACGGACTGAATTCGTTCGCCACGGCGCCAGGACCGAACGACGCCGTGGCGAACTTCTTTTTTAGGCGCGGCTGCGAAACCTGGACATTCAGTTCGAAAGCCGTCGCGCAGCTGTACTGCCCGGTCCAGACCTCCCAGCATTGCGTTCGAGTGGTCCGCTCTTCATCTTCGTTCCCGCCCGCGTTTCTGCGTAGCTGAGCGCAAGAATTCGATGAGGCTCGATATTCAGGCTTTAATCCACTAACTCCACTGGGGGGCCTGAGACGGTCGTTCTCAAGTTTTTGGTCTCGAAACTCGATCAACGCTCTTCGACGGCCTGTAGCGCCTGCTAATCGCCCGCACATACCAATCTGAGGAGCGCCTCGGCCCTCACTTGTACAAGATCTGCGGCGTTATATACGTTCGCGACGCGGACAGGAGCTGACACCCGAAGACACCACTTAGCGCGAATCGCCGGCCGGCGTCACTTCAGCCTACGTGACAAAGTTCTGGCGTCAGTGGTTAAAGCGTTCGCTCGCGAACGCGCCGTTCCAGAATCGGTCACTATAGAATGACGCGGCACCTGGCTTGGATTTCGTAAGCTGAGGATTAACATACAGATCGGGCGCGGCAGTGAGGGTCAGAAACATGCTCTTACGTCGTCTTTTGGGCCAACGGAAGGAGGCCGAATGAACGCACTGCTGCAAGACTTCACTTACGCCTTGCGCACCTTGCGCAAATCGCCCGGCTTCGCCGCGGTCGCCATCCTCACTCTAGGTCTCGGCATCGCGCTCAACGCCACCATCTTCAGCCTGGTGAGCGCGTGGCTGTTGAACACGCCCGCGGTCCACGATCCCGCGCGCGTCGTGGTCGTGTCCTCCGTCAATCCCGAGGCCATCTACGCGCCCGACACCTGGGGCGTCTCGCCGCCGAATTATTTCGCCTGGCGCGCCGCAAGCACTTCGTTCAGCGACATGGCCGCCGCGTCCGAGTACGACAACGCCAACATCACTGCGCCCGGCGAGCCCGAGCAGCTCACCATCGCCGACGTCACCGCGAATTATTTCTCCGTGCTGGGCATCGCCCCCATCGTCGGCCGCGGATTCGCCGCCGGAGAAGACCGCGCCGGCGCGAACAACGTGGTCATCCTCAGCCACCAGCTTTGGGCGCAGCGCTTCAGCTCCGATCCGAATGTGGTCGGCACGACGATCCGGCTCGACAATGCGAGCTGCACCATCATCGGCGTGATGCCCGCGAATTTCCGCCTGATGGGCTACCCGATGCAGCTCTGGCGTCCGATTGTTTTCAGCGACGCCGATCAATCCGCGGGCGCGCGCAAGAATCACTCGCTGATGATCGTCGCGCGGCTTGCGCCCGGCGTGACGCTGCCGCAAGCGCGCGCGGAAATGGCGGCGCTGGCCCTTCGCGCCGAGCATGATTTTCCCGCCACCGAAAAAGGCTGGCATGCGAACGTCCGCACGATCGAGGATTATCTCGTCCGCTCGTTCGGCGTGACCTCGGCAATCGTGATTTCGATGTCGGCCGTGGGATTCATTTTGCTCATCGCCTGCGCCAACATCGCCGGGCTTTTGCTCGCGCGCGCGTCTCGCCGCAAGAAGGAAATGGCCATCCGCATCGCGCTCGGCGCAGGACGCCTGCGCCTGGTGCGCCAGCTTCTCACTGAGGGCCTGATCATCGGCCTCTCCGGTGGCGCGGTCGGGTTGCTGCTGGCTTTCTGGGGCGTGGCGCTGCTGCGCGCGGCCATCACTTTCAACCTCGCGGTGCAGAGCATCGACTACCGCGTTGACGCCAACGTGCTCGGCTACACGCTCGGCATTTCGCTGCTGGCCGCGCTGCTGTGCAGCCTCGCGCCGGCCCTGCAATCTTCG
>DASPVY010000070.1:0-5535 GCA_035622115.1 Candidatus Acidiferrales bacterium | reverse complement strand
TCGGCACGTTCACGATCGGACTCATCCTCTCGCTTCTGGCTCTCGGTGTGTTCATCAGTTTTCGCATTTTCTCGTTTCCGGATATCACCGCGGATGGCTCGATTACTCTCGGCGCCGCCGTGGCCGCGACGCTGCTGGTTCATGGCGTTAGCCCGCTGTTGGCGTCGCTAGCGGGCTTCGGCGCGGGAATGATCGCAGGAGCTTGCACGGGTACTTTGCATACGCGCTTCAATATCAACCCACTCATATCGGGAATTCTGGTGATGACCGCGCTGTACTCGATCAACCTGCACGTCATGGGCAAAAGCAATGTTCCGCTGTTGTCCGTAACCACGCTTGCAACGCAGTCCGAAGAGATCGGCGAGAAACTGATGCGTGGCGCCGCAACTTTCAGCTTCGCCGGCTGGGAAGTTAGCGTCCGCGACGCGTCAATGCTGGCGGCAATCAGTTTCGCGGTGGCGCTGGTGGGCGCGTCGCTGTACTTGTTTTTGCGCACCAATCTCGGCATGGCTATGCGCGCCACCGGCGACAACGTGCAGATGATCCGCGCGCTCGGGGTGGACGACGCAAACATGATTATCTTTGGCTTGGCCATTTCGAACGGCTTGGTGGCGCTCTCGGGAGCTTTTCTCGCGCAATACCAAGGGTTCGCCGATGTGGGCATGGGAATTGGCATGGTGGTATGGGGATTGGCCAGCGTAATTATGGGCGAAGCACTGGTGGGATCGAATCAACTGGGCCTGACGATTGCCGGGGCGGTGATGGGCTCTGTGCTCTTCCGCTTGCTGGTCGCCGTGGCTCTGCGCTGGGGTCTGAGTCCCAACGATCTGAAACTGGTCACCGCAGTCTTCGTGTTCTTCGCCCTGATCGTGCCGCAGTTCCTTCGGAAGGCCCGGCTGCGGAGGGCTCGTGCTTGAACTTCAAAACGTTTGGAAGACTTTCAATCCGAACACGCCGAATGAAGTGCGATCCTTGCGCGGGGTGAACCTGGAACTCGCCGCTGGTTCGTGGGTGATTATTATCGGAACCAACGGCTCGGGGAAATCTACGCTGCTGAACGCCGTTGCTGGAACATTTCTGGTGGACGGAGGCAAAATCCAGCTGGCGGGGCGCGACGTGACACGCTGGCCCGAGCATGCCCGCGCGGGGCTGATCGGACGCGTTTTCCAGAATCCGTTCAGCGGCACTTCGCCCAGCCTCACCATCCGCGAGAATCTGAGTCTGGCCTCGCGCCGCGGCCTGAGCCGGGGCTTGGGATGGGGATTGAAGTCGTCGCTGGTGGAGAAAATGCGGGATGAGGTGTCCCGGCTGAATATGGGGCTTGAAGATCGCCTCGACAATGCAATCGGTAGCCTCTCGGGAGGGCAGCGCCAGGCGCTCACGCTGTTGATGGCCAGCTGGCTGCGTCCCGAACTGCTTCTGCTGGACGAGCACACCGCGGCCCTCGATCCCAAAAGCGCCGACCGAGTAATTGCCCTCACCGAGCAGGTGATTCTCCGCGACAATCTCACAGCCTTGATGGTCACACACTCGATGCATCAGGCGGCAAGTTTGGGAGACCGCCTGATCATGATGCACCGAGGGCAAATCGTTCACGATTTTCGCGGCGCCGAAAAACGCCGGCTGCGTCCCGACGACTTGCTCACGCGCTTCGAGCAAATCCGGCGCGCCGAACAACTGGACGAAAGCGCCGCACAGATGCTCGCCGAGACATACGTTTGAACGCGGTGGATTGGCGCGATTTGGTGGACGAATGCGCGCCGGGCGCCACGATCATTTATTGAGCATATTCACTGAATCATCGGCGGCGCGGCCGATCGCACGCGCGAGGTTGAGCTTCGCAATGTTGTACGCGAAGAGGGCGTTGATGTAATCGAATTCGGCGTTCGTTTCCGTTTCCTGCGCCTGGACGTACTCCACGTTATCGATCACCCCTGCTTCCACTTTTTGCCGCGTCAGCTCCAGGGCTTCCTTGTTCACAGCCACATTTTTCTTCGCAACTTCAACTTGCCCGGCGGCAGCCTGCAGGTCCAGGAATGCGCTGCGAACATCGCTCTCAATTTGGCCCTTCAAGTCTTCATATTCGGCGCGGCGCTGGGCGAGCGTTGCGTCCGATTGCTCGATATCGCCTTCGGTGCGTCCGCCCTGCCAGATGGGAATCTTGAGGCTCGCGGTCGCTGTGTACGTCCCCTGTAATTGACTGGGCGTGACGCCAATGCCGCCCCAGTCGGCAGTCACACCAATTGACGGATACCGTTCGGCACGCGCGGCGGAGCGAACGCGCTCGGCGGCTCGCACTTGAGCGCCGGCGGCCTTCAAATCGGCGCGCTGAGTGAAGGCTTGATTGAGCGCGTCTTCGACGGTCAGGGATGACGCGGGAGAGAAAGGCATGTCGTCGGGAATGTCGTACTGATCGTTCGGCGGCAGCCCGACCATGCGTGCCAGATTGATTTTCTGCTTGGCAAGATCGTTTTGCAGCGAAACGAGACGCTGCTGATGCGTCAGAGCCTGCACCTCGTTCTTGTCGGCGTCCACCTTGGCAATGAGTCCTTGTCCTAGCTGCTGGAGACTTTGCTCGTAGACGGCGTTCACGCTCTTGAGTTGAGCTTCTTCTGATGCCACTCGCCCTTTCGCCGCGATCAATTGAAGATACGTGGTCCCGACGGCTAGCACAATCAGCTCGCGCGCATCCTGAGCGGAGTAGCGATTGCTAGTGGCGACTTCTTTCATGGCGCGGTAGTTCCCGAGAGCGGTATAGTCGAAAACGGTCTGCGAAAGATGAGCGCGAAAATCAATGTAGTTGAAGGGTCCGATGACTGTCGGAATAGCGAAACCCGGGAAATTGAAATGAAAGCCCAGCGCGCGCAGGTCGGTGGTTTGAACGTCCTCAGTCACGGTGCCGTAGAGGTTGGGCAGCAGCGAGCTGCGAGCGACCTTGCTCTGCCCCTCCGCTTGTCGAAGAGCCTGCGTCGCGCCCGTTTGTCCGAGGTTATAGGCGAGGCCGCGCTGAATCGCTTCGCGCAAACCGAGGTTTCCGTTGAAGGGCATGCTGGCCGCGCCCGGCGAGCTACCGGCATATGCGCCTTGCACTTGCACGTTTGGATTCAAAGTGTTGACGGTCGAAGTAGTGCTCGGCGCGGGTTGTTCCGGGACTTTTACCGTGCCGTTATTCTGCGCGGTTCGTCCGGAAAGCGGAAGTTGAGCGGCTTGCGTGCTCTGCGATGGCCCGGCCGGCGGAGCGAGTTGCGCGAAGGTGGGCGCGGCGGCGGTCAGTATGGCCGCGAGCGACGCCAATCGCCCGAGCGCACGCCCGCCCCGCAGGGTTGAAAAGAATCGAACCGCTATAGCTCTGCGCATGACACTCCTTAAGACCGGGCCTAGCTGAGTTGTTTTCTGAAACGCCAAATGCTCAGCGACACCAGCACGACCGTAAACGCCCCGAGCGCGAGAAAATTGGGCCACAGCGTGCCGATGCCGCTTCCCTTTAACATCGCGCCGCGCGAGATCTGCCCGAAGTGCTGAATGGGATTCAGCTGCGCGACGGGCTGGAGCCACTTGGGCATCGCCTCCACCGGAGTGAACGCTCCGGAAAGCGAAGTCAGCGGCGGATTCACAAAAAACAGCGTGAGCTGCGCTTGCCGCGCGGACTTCGTAAAGGTGGCGAGAAACGTGCCGATGCTGATTCCGCACAAGAGACAGAGCGCAGCCGCGCTCATCACCAGCAGAATATTTCCGCGGAACGGTATTCCAAACACGATGCGCATGATCACCAGAGCCATGATTCCCATCAGGCAAAGAAGCACGAAGAGCGGAAAAAGTTTGGCGATGATGATCTGTGTGGTGGAGGCGGGGGACATCAAAAGCTGTTCGAGCGTGCCGGTCTCGCGTTCCTTCACCAGCGCCGCGGCGGAAATCAGCGAGCCATTTAGTATCAAGAGCACGCCGAGGATGCCAGTCACAATAAACCACGATGGCTCGAGGCCAGGATTGTAGAGATAGGCCGGATGCATCAGAACCATGCCGAGACGGCTGACTCTCGGCGCAGCGACCTGCTGGAACTGCGCATGAATTCCGTTGCCGGGAAGCGCCTGGTTGTACGATTCGATCACTCCCTCGGCGTAGCCTTGGCCGATCGTTGCGGTATTGGAATTCATGGCGTTCAACAAAACTTGAACGGTGACGGGCCGTCCGCGCTGCAGATCCTTGGCGTAGTCATAGGGAATCACGAGTCCGGCATCGAGCTTTCCGTTCGCGATCATCTTTCCCATTCGGTTTACGTCGAAATAAGTCCCGGCGCCCTGAAAGCTTTTGCTCTCGGTCATGATGGCGACAAGTTCGCGGCTTTCGGGAGTCCGGCTGTCGTCGACCACACCCAGCCGCAGGTTGCTCACCGTGGCGTTGAGAGCAAATCCGAAAAGCAGAAGTTGCAGCGTTGGAGGCAGGATTAAGGACATGGCCAGGCGGCGGTCGCGCAAAATTTGAAGGAATTCCTTCCGGATCAAAGCCTGCATGCGGTAGCCGATCAGCGTTCGAAGCCAGTTCATCGCTCAGTCCTTCAGTTGCATGCGCCGCATGCTGCGCCAGGCGATCCCGTAAAAAACGGCGCCGATTGCGGCGATCGCCAGCACGCTGAACCATACGGACGACCAGCCGCCGCCCGCGAGCAGCGCGTCACGCACGACTTCGATGTAGTAGCGGCCCCAGACGAAGTTGGAAATCCATCGAATCGAAGCGGGAATATTTTCAATCGGAAAAAGAAGCCCAGAGAGCATGTAGACGAGAAGAAAGCCGCCCAGCGCGACGGCCTGCATAGCGGCCACCTGGCTGGGAATCGCCGCCCCGACCATATTTCCGAAGGCCGTCACGCAAAATATGTAAAGAACCGTCGCGACGAGATACGGCGTCGGGTCACCGGCGAATCGGAGTCCGAAACCTATAAACAAAATGAGCATCAGGATGATCGCTTCCGCGAAACCCACGACCATAAATGCAGCGATTTTGCCGAGCAGAAATTCATGCGCCGAAATGTTTGAAACGTAAACCTGCAGAATCGTCTTCTGCTCGCCCTCCTTCGACATTGCCAGAGTTGCGAGCAGAGCCGGGAAAATGGACATCGCCATCACGAAGATCCCGGGACCGTAAAATTTCTGCGAAGACCGGCTCGGGTTGTACCAAAGGCGTATCGCGGCAGTGACGGGCTCGGGGCGAGTCGCTCCGAAGTTGTCCGCGTTGAACGCGCGAATGATTTGCGCAGCATCGCCGGAAATGATTTGAGCGGTATTCCCGTCCGATGCATCAATCATCATCTGTACGGTGGCCGGCTCTCCGCGCGCGATTCTTCGCCCGAAGTGATCGGGAATGATCAACGCACCGCGCGCCCGGTTTGATCTAAATGCTTGCTCGGGTTGTTTGTCCGGCGGCCACGAGGCAACGTGAAAACTCAACGACTGCCGAAAGTCATCGATTAAGTTTTGAGAGGCCTGTGACTGATCGAGGTCCTGAACGATGATCGGAAGATCCTTCACGGTCAACGAG
>DASPVY010000069.1:0-6147 GCA_035622115.1 Candidatus Acidiferrales bacterium | reverse complement strand
ACGCGCAACTGCGCCACCTGCGAGCGCTTCAAATCCGCCATGGCTTTCAGCCCATCCACCTTCGATTGCTGCACGGCCAGTTGCGCGTCGATCGAGCTCGCAAACGTGTCCACCTGCTTTTGCGCGATGTCGTTCTGCTTTCCCAGTTCTTCCGCCTTCACTTGCGACGTTTTCAGAATCACATCTGAAATCAACCCGAGCCTGAACAATTCGGCGTTGGTGTCCGCGTAAATCTGCGCTTGATGAAAATCCGAGCGCACGCCCGCGGCCTTGGCCTTCTGGTCCATCAACTGATTCTGCAATTGCGCCTTCAGATTGTTGAATTCGGCTTGCGCGCCTTTCAATTGATAATCCGCGTCCAGCGCCGCCTGCTGCAATTCCGGATTGGTCAATTGAAAAATCGCCGTGTTGGCTTTGACGGGCGTGCCCGGCAGAAGATAGCGTTCTTGAACCTGGCCGTCGGTCGCCGCAGGGATCAGCCGGATGGTCACGGGCACCAAAGTACCGAGGCCTCGCACTTCGCGCAGCATCGAGCCGCGCTTGACCGTATCCGTCCAGACCACCGCTTTGTCGACCGTCGGGGCGGCGGGCTTGAGCGTATGCAAGGCATAGGTGACCAGGGGTATTAAAACCAGAGCGGCGACCACGTACCCAATCTGGCGTAGCCTTTTCTTCCGCTTGACGTCTGGACGCGCAATATCCAAGGGCAGAGCCTCCGCGGGGAGTATCGCAACTGGGTTACCCAACCCGAAATGCGAATTAACCCTTTTAATACATGATATTTACGAGGATGGCAAGGGGAACAAATGCGGTTATCTTGCCCGCTCGTGGGATTCATTCGTCCCGGAAACGGACACGAAAAATGCGCCTAAAACAGCCGAATTTTGCTTTCGAACGCAGCCGAAATGATCCAGCGAAGACGACCGAGGCCTCGCCCGTGCGCGGCGGACGCTTTTGAGTCTGCGGCCGGCAGGCTCGTGTGAAGGCCCGGCGGGGCCAGAGGGCAGCTACGCCAGCGCCTTCTGAATCCGCTTCGTGGTCTTGTGCAGTTGGCGCTTGAGCGAGTCAAGCTCCTTGGCGATGTCATCGAGCTCTTTCCTCGCCACCACTCCCGCCTTCGCCACTTTGCGGGCTTTGTTTTCCGCCGTGCCGACCGCCGATCCGATCGTCCGGGCGATGCTGTTCAGTCTGCTTTTCTTGGCCATGTTTTCCTCCGTAAAATGCCGCTTCATCCTACTACGCGACCCCTCGAATCCGATATTGGGGATTGCGCCGGCGCCCATGCTCGCAGATTATTTTCAGGCCGGAAGTTCGCGCGTGTAAAATCTCTTTCGGCGATGACGAATTTCTCTCAAGATTTGCGCTACGCGTTCCGCATGCTGGCGAAAAATCCCGGCATTGCCGCCATCATTGTTGTCACGCTGGGCCTCGGAATCGGCGTCAACGCGGTAATCTTCAGCCTCGTCAATGGTTTTCTGCTTCGGCCTTTGCCCGTTCCCTCGCCCGAACAAATCACGGTTTTAGCGATCCAGCAGAAAGGCTCGCCGGTCGGCTCATCGGGATTTTCCTACCCGGAATTCGATGATTTCCGGAAACAGGCGGAAACATTTTCCGATGTCTTCGCTCTGGCGCTTTCTTCCATCGAACTCACGGCCAACGACAAAACCGATTCGTGCTTCGTCAACTACGTTTCGGGAAATTTCTTCCCTGCGTTGCGCATCAGGCCCGCATCGGGCCGCTTCATTCTTCCCGACGAAGCCGAATCGCCCGGAGAACGCGCGGTCGTCGTCCTGGGATATTCCTACTGGCAGAAACGATTCGGCAGCGATCCCGGCATCGTCGGCAAACAAGTTCTTATCAATGCCCGGCCGGCCACGGTGATCGGCGTCGCCGAAAAATCTTTCCGCGGAATGTTTTCGGTCTTTGATACGGACGCGTTTCTGCCGATTGGGGCAATGGCTCTCGAAGAGCCGCCGAATCTTCTCTTCCACAGCCGCGATTTCCGGCGCCTGCTCGTTTTCGGGCGTCTGAAGCCGGGCCTGAGCGTTCCGCAAGCGCAAGGTTCGCTGGACGTGATCGTCGCGCGCCTCGCGCTTCAATATCCGGCGACGGACGGGGATTTCACTGTCCGCGCGATTCCTGAAAAACTTTCGCGTCCAATTCCCTACGCAAACAATTCCTTCGTGGTCATTTCCGGGCTGTTTCTGGTACTGGCTGGATTCATACTTCTTCTGGCTTGCACCAACGTCGAAAATATTCTGTTTTCTCTGGGCGCCGCGCGCCATCGCGAAATGGGCATCCGCGCGGCGCTGGGAGCGAGCCGCGCGCGGCTTCTCCGCCAGACGCTCACCGAAACGATTCTTCTCGCGTTGCTTGGCGGTATCGCCGGAATCGTTTTCGGCGTGTGGGCGGGCAGCTATTCGGCGGCCATTCGTCCACAAAATTTGCCGCTGCACCTGGACGCGAGCTTTGACTGGCGGGTGTTTTGCTACGCTCTGGGCGCCTCTCTCGCCGGCGGAATTCTTGCCGGAATCTGGCCGGCGTTGCGAGCCGCATCGGTAAATGTGATTTCGGTCGCCCACGGAGGCGGCCAAGGATTTTTCACCGGGGCGGCGAACCTGCGGCTGCGCAATCTTCTGATCGTCGCGCAGGTGGGCGGATCGCTCACGCTCTTGATCGTAGCGGCCCTGTTCGTGCGCAGTTTGCAAAAAGTTCAGACGTTCGATCTCGGCTTCGATCCCACGCATCTGCTCAACGTGGTTCTCGATCCACATACCAGCGGCTACTCGCAGGATCGCACCGCGCATTTCTATCGCGATCTCGAAGCGCAAGTGCGCGCGCTTCCCGGCGTCCAATCGGCCAGCCTGGCATCCGACGTGCCACTCGGAGGCTTCCAAAGCTGGTCGCAGGTGTTCATCCAGAATCGCGCGTTGCCGCGTGGCCAGCAGCCGCCGTCGCTGCGTTTTAACAGCGTCGACGCGCCGTATTTTCGAACCATGGGCATCCCGTTGCTGCGCGGCCGGACCTTCACGGATTTCGACGACGAAACTTCGCCGCTCGTCGCCATCGTCAATCAAACCATGGCGAAAACGTATTGGCCCGCGGGCGATGCGATTGGAAAACGCTTCAGCATGACTTCGGCCGGCGGACCGTTTCTCGAAGTGGTCGGCGTGGCGCGCGACGGCAAATACCAGACCATCGCCGAAGATCCGCAATCGTATTTTTACGTCCCGCTGGCGCAGAATTTCACATCCAAACGCACCTTGCAGATTCGATCGCTGGCGCAGCCGGCTTCACTGGTCGCTCCGGTGAAGGATCTGGTCGGCAGCCTCGCTCCCGATCTGCCCATCCTCGAAATCGAGACGATGCAGGAGTGGCTCAACGGCGCGTTCGGCTTCTTTACATTCCGCCTGGCAGCGGCGCTTGCGGGCGCGATGGGAGTGGTGGGGCTGATTCTTGCCGTGGTGGGAGTTTACGGGATGATCTCGTTTGCGGTGACGCTTCGCACCCACGAGATCGGCGTTCGCCTCGCGCTGGGCGCGCAGCCGCGCGACATTCTGCGGCTCGTCTGGGGACAAGCCATGCGCCTCGTGATTGCCGGCGTAGCCACGGGAGTCGTCGCCGCTCTGGCGCTGACCCGCGCCATGTCACATCTTATCGTCGGCGTCAGCACGAGCGATCCGGTGGCCTACTCCGGAGTGGCGATTTTGATTTGTGGCGTGGCGTTCATCGCCTGCTGGATTCCGGCGCGCCGGGCGATGCGCGTCGATCCCATGGTCGCCCTCCGCTACGAATAGTTATTGCTACTTCCGCGCCGGATCTGTAACTCACTGAAAACAATAAGCGGATTTGAAATTAATATTTCTGATCAGAAATATATTGACGCAATTCCCAATTCGGTATTAAAGTGTGCCGGATTGAAACCGGCTGGCTTCCCTCAAAAACGGCTTCGGCCAAAGACTCGGGGAGTTGGCTCTCGAATACGAAAAGGAGAGAACGATGGCAACCGCAACGGTACCAGTCACTATCACTTTCCCGGCTTTGATGGGGATCCAGAATGGGATCCGCATCTTTACCGGAATAATGGCCGCAAAGGATCTAATCTCAATCACCGCAGTGGATCACTTCAACTCCGCAGTGCCGATCGATCATCCCAAGCAGGGCTATCAGCGAGCCCCGGAACGCTCGCGGATCACCAAAATTGGGTCTCACCTGATCAAATCGATCGCCCACGGAGAGGGCAGCGGCGGCGGATTGTTCCCTACAGCAGTGGTGCTGTCAGCGCGCACTCCCCTCAAGTATCAGAACGGCAAACTGACAGTCGCGGAGCCACTGCAAGTCATTGACGGGCAACACCGCATCGCCGGAATGCGCTACGCGATTGACGAAAAGGCTACAACCGAGCTGCTAGATTTTCCAATGCCCTTCGTTATCATCGAAGTGGCAGAACGGCTCGTAGAAATGAATCAGTTCACGACGATAAATGGAAATGCCAAATCGGTGCGAACCGATCTGGTAAACGCCATCCTGACCGCAACGGCGGCGAAGTTGGGCGACTCCGCCGTGCCCGATAAGGACCGCTGGAAGGTAGTGGTGACAAGAGTCGTCGAGAGGCTAGACAAGGACCCCTCCTCGCCCTGGCACAATCTCATTCTCATGCCAGATGAGAGTGGGAGCCCTAAGAGCACGGGGGGGAAGATCGTACGCGCCGCCTCGTTCATGACAAGCTTGGCACCCGTGTACGGTTGGCTTCGAGAATTTGGCTTCCTTGACCGGTCTCCGGATCTCACTTCTGAGGCTGGGATTCTGTACGACGTTATAGCCGCCTATTGGCAAGCGCTCAAAAAGGTTGTGCCTGAGGCGTTCGCCACGCCCGATGATCACGTTATTCAGAAAACCCCGGGCCTGTTCTCGCTGCACAAGTTGCTAGCCCACCTCCTGCCGGTAATGTTTAAGGGGCACCAGACCTGGAGCAAGGAAAATTTTGTGAAATTCCTCCAGGACGGCGTCGAGATTACCGACGCTCAGTTCTGGCAGAAGGATGCCGATCGCGCGGCTGCCTATGGGTCAATGAAAGGCTTTCAAGACCTATACGAGCTGATGCGCGATAGCATCGAGCCTCGAGTCTGACGACGAGCGACCGGGCCCCGCTAGCAGGCGGGGCCCGTGTCTCGCCTAGATCTTGCAGATTACCTCCCGTCGCCCAACCGCTCAAATAGCGTTTCCCAACTGAGATTGCCGAGTCGTTTCTTCCCTCGAGGACCGGTAAAGGCCGCGAGGCCGGCGTGATTAATCTCAACGCGACCGACATATTTGCCGCGCTTGCTGTAGGCCCAAACGGTCAGACCGACCTTGTCCAGTTTGACTTCCTCGTGAAGCTTCAGGTATCCAGTGCGTTTTTTCACTTCGCTGTTCTCCATGCAAGCGAGTCTATAGAAATGGCCCCGTAATCCTCCAACTTCTGGATGCACATCCGCGCGGGGTTGAAATACGCCCCAGCGCGTTGACGCGGCATCTTCGCACTGCGCCAACCAGTTACATATTGAAATATCTATCTTTCCGAGTAAATCCTGCGAGCGCTTCGAATGTCGAATTGGTTTATGGCACATTGGGAACGGACGCCACGGGAACGGGCGAAGAGAGATTCATCGACCGAAAGCGCCACCTCGGAATGACCGCGAAGAGAGCGCGAATTCTCGACTGAGAACTGCGCTCTACGCGGCCAGCGGAACCGAGAAGTGAAATTGCGAGCCCTGGCCGACCGTGCTCTCAACCCACAGCCGGCCGCCGTGGGCTTCGACGATGTGCTTGGCGATGGAAAGACCGAGGCCCGTGCCGCCCACTTCGCGGGAGCGCGCCGCATCCACGCGATAGAACCGCTCGAAAATCCGCTCCTGATCGGCCAGAGGAATACCGATGCCGGTATCGGCAACGGTGATTACGGCTTCGTGATCGCGCAAAGCGGCGGTGAGATTGACGCTGCCGCCGGGCGGGGTGTATTGCACAGCGTTGTCGAGCAGATTCTGAATCACTTCGCGAAGGAGGCTGGCGTCGCCGAGCACCGCCGGAAGGCTGGGCGGATAGGAAAGATTGAGCGCGATCTCGCGATGGCTTGCTTTCATGAGCGCGATCGCGGCGCAACTTTCC
>DASPVY010000068.1:0-7638 GCA_035622115.1 Candidatus Acidiferrales bacterium | reverse complement strand
CTACCTGTTCGAATCCACGCTGCATTTTCTCTCGCGCAATTCCGTCTGGAGCCGGATCGAAAACGTGGACCGCACCAACCTGCTTCTTCTCGGCGAGCAGCCGCTGCCTCCGGGATTCCAGGAACAATTTCTTGCGCGCGTACAGGCCTATACGCTCGGCTACGATCGCGAGTTTCCCGTTGTGCCGCATTTCTCGACGGCACTCGGCGGCCAGGCCACCTTCTACGGTATGCCTGCGTTTCTCGACGCGACCTACGGCAGCCGCTCCATGGGTTATCTTTTGTTCGTGCGATTCCGGCCGGAAGGCTCGATGCGCTAGAACTGAGCTTCCCTCGCCGCGAGAATTCTTCGCAGCGCGAATTACATACCGAACAAATTCGGCTGAACTTTGCGATAGTTCTGTTCGGCAGCCCAAAGGCCGAGCGGAACGCACGTGAGTTCATCTACAACGGGAATCGCGTGGCCGTCCTTCGTCAGATCGATCGCTTCGATATACGACCGGCACGTTTCGCAGGCTTCCACGCGCGCGATTTCAAATTCCTTCGCGACATAGACGCAAAGTTTCTTTTCGTCCTCTTCGCCGCACGAAGGGCAAACGATCCGGCGAAAATCCCATTCGGTGGTGCAGAACGCGCAGATGAGCGAGCGCCGCGCTCCGTCGCCTTCGGGACGCAACGCCACCGCTTGCGGCATCCCCAGACACGCCGGGCAGCAGCGCTCGGATGGCGGGGGTTCGGCCCCCCGCGCCGACTTCGCCGCGAAGTATTCGGCATAAGGCTGCAAAAATGCGCGCGCGCAGAACACGCTGCGCTCTTCGCCCACCGGCTCGAAGCGCGCTCCCTTCTCCCAATAGCTCTGCAGCAGCGGCGCCCACAAATCTCTCTGCGTACGAAATTCTCGCGCAAACTCCGCCAGCGGCGCAGGCGCGGCGGATTCCACCAGTGAAAGAAACGCCGGGAATCGCCCGGCGAACGCGCCCGCATCCAGCTCGCCGCGCACCAAATCCTTCTCCGTCGTCACCGGCAGTGGCGCGCGCGAAGACACCAACTGCGCGTAGGACTCCCGCTGAAATTCGGCGATTGCGCAGTAAAAAGTCAGGACCTCGCGGACGCCGGGATGTTTTCCTGAAAGTTGCTCGGCCCGGCGAATGCGCGCGTCCCAGGAGGGAGGCGGCGTCATTTTCTCGCGGCAGGATTGCCGGCAACTTTTTCATACCACAGGCGGTGCTCTTCTTTCGCCCAGGCCACGGAAACTTCGCCGCGGACGATCGACGTAAACCCGCCGCGAACCATCGCCGTCCCCATATACACGTGAATGATGAACGCGCCGATGGTGATCAGTGCGATGCCCGCGTGGATCCACACCGCCCAAAAGCGCAAAAATCGCAGGCTCCACGGAATGTCATTGACGAACCACAGCCCGATGCCCGAAATCAACAAGGCAATCGCGCCCCAGAACATCACCCAGAAAAATAGTTTCTGGCCCCAGTTGAACCGGCCCACGGGCGGCAGCTTCTCATCTTCGTTGCGAATGTAATAGATCACCGCGTCTTTCCATTTCAGGTCAGCGGCGGTGATGCGCATGTCTTCGTGCCAATCTCGGAACATCCAGATCATCGACCCGAAAAATGCCAATCCTGCCCACGGATGCCAGAAGCGCGCCGACGGGCCGCCGCCGAACACCGTGGCGAGCCAGTACAAGTAGGGAGACCAGAACGCCAGGCCCGTCAGAAGCAAGTACGAATAAACGATTGCGCCGAACCAGTGATTGATGCGCTCCATCAGCGAATAGCGCAGCACGCGGCCGCCCGACACCGTGCCCACCTTGCCGTGGAGAATCGCGTCACCGCCGCTCATTGCCGCTCTCGTTTCTTTTCATCTTCGTCTTCTTTTACGATCTTCGGCCCGAAGCGCAAATAGTGCAGCGTCACCCCGATGATTCCGCCGACCATCGCGATGTTCCCGATCCACTTCAGCGGCCCTTTCCACAACCGGACCGACCAGGGTATCGTCGGATTCTTCGGCAGCCCGCCGTAGATTTCAGGCTTCGACGCGTCGTGTAACACATAAATCACGTGCGTGCCGCCGACGCCCGCGGGATCGTAAACGCCCGCGTTGGCGAACCCCGATTCGCGGCGTAGCTGCCCCGCGCGATGCTCCGCAAGCTCTTTCATCTCGAATTTTGTCCCGAAGTGCAGGCAGCCCGTCGGGCACGCCTTGATGCACGCGGGCTCCAGTCCCTGCGATACCCGGTCATTGCACAGCGTACATTTGAAAACCTTCCGCGCCGTGGGGCTGAATTTCGGAATATTAAACGGACAGCCCGTCATGCAGTAGCCGCAGCCGATGCAGTGCTCTTCCTGAAAATCCACGATTCCGTTGACGTACTGAACGATGGCGCCGTCGGCGGGGCACGCGGCCAGGCATCCCGGCTCCTCGCAGTGCATGCACTGGTCCTTGCGCATCAGCAGCATCAAGCTGCCGTCCTCGCGCTCGTGCTCGTTGAACTTGATCAGGTTCCAGTAATTCCATGCCGTCTCGGGCATGGTCTGGTAACTGTTGTTGAATGTCGTCTCGCTGAACGTGTATCCGTTCCATTCGAGACACGCCACCTCGCAAGCCTTGCAGCCGATGCACGTGCTCGTGTCCACCAGCTTGCAGACCTGAAATTCGCGGTTCAGTCCCGCGCCCGGAACCGCGCCAACGTGGCCCGAGATGGCTCGAATCTCTGTGGATGCCTGGCTCATGCTTGGCGGCCTACGCCTTTTCTACCTTCACGAGAAATCCTTTGGATTCGGGAGTGTGCGCGTTCGGATCGGTCACCGACGGTGTCAGCAGATTCGCCGGTGTGCGCGCGTTCCGCCCTTCGTCTTCGTCGATGCCGCGGAATCCCTGATGAATCGGCAGGCCGATTTGGTAGACCTTCTTGCCGTCAATCATCATCGGCTTGATCCGGCGCGTAACAAAAGCCTTCGCTACGTAGGTTCCGCGCGCGCTGATCACCTTGATTTTCTCCGAGCCGCTGATTCCCATCTGGTCCGCAAGTTCCACCGGGATCTCGATGAACGGCTCGGGAATCAGTTGAACGTTCATCGGATTGTTTTTCGTCCAATAGTGATACTGCTCGGTCAGCCGGTACGTCGTGCAAACGATCGAATACTCTTCGGGCGAACCAAGTTTATCCAGAGGCGTCGTAAATTTTTTCACCACCGGATTATTCGAGCGTTCTGGATGCAGCGGATTCTTGATGGGGCTCTCGAAGGGTTCGTAGTGCTCAGGGAACGGCCCGTCAGCCACCACGCCGATAGGAACGAACAGCCGCCCCACACCTTCCGGATTCATGATGAAAGGCCCGAGATGATCTTTCGGGTGTGAATCCGGCTTGTAATCCGGAACGTCGTTGCCCACCCATTTTTGCGCCGCCTCATTCCACCAGACTTGCTTCCGTGAGGCGTCCCACGGCTTGCCGTCCAGATCGCACGAAGCGCGGTTATACATCACGCGCCGATTCGCGGGCCACGACCAGGCCCAATTCGGAAACACGCCCAAGCCCGATGGATCCTCGGTGCCGCGCCGCGACATCTGCGAGCCCGCTTCCGTCCACGAGCCGCAATAAATCCAGTTTCCGCACAGCGTCGTGCCGTCATCCTTTAGCCAGGCAAAACCCGGTAATTGTTGGCCGGCCTTGATCTCCTGCCCGGTTGTGGGGTCCTTCAGATCGGCGAGAGCTTTGCCGTTCACTTCCATGGCCACTTGAGAAAGCGGCGGATGCTCAATATCCGCGTAAGCCCACGACAGATTCAAGATCGGATCCGGGAATCTGCCTCCATCCTTCTTGTAGAGGTTGCGCACCCGCACAAAAATCTGCGCGATAATGTCTTGATCGAGCCGCGCATCGCCGGGCGGCGGCACCGCAACATTTTTCCACGTTACCCAGCGCGCCGAATTGGTCATGCTGCCGTCCTTTTCGGCAAAGCCGGCGCAGGGCAGGCGATACACCGTCGTTTGGATCGTCTTCATTTCCTCGGTTGTAGTTCCCGGCGCTCTCCAGAACTCGCTGGTTTCGTCCGGGTAAATTTCGCCGACCACCAGCCAATCCGACTTCTTGAGCGCATCAATATTCTTTCGAGTGTCCGGACCGATCATCACGCCGTTCATCCCGAACGCGAACAGTCCTTTGACCTTGCCCTTGTACATGTCGTCCCAGATATGGGTCCAGGAGTAATCGCGATCGACTTTCGGCAGGTAGTCGAACGCGTACCCGTTTTCCTTCGTTGCGGCATCTCCGTACATCGCCTTGAGCAACGAGACCGCAAACTTCGGTGTGTTCGAATAGTAGTTCCACGAATCGAAGGCCGCAGGTTTCGACGACGTCGGGGTAATCCGTTTCAGATAGGCGGCAAAGTTTGCATCGGCCGGAGTCGGCACCTTCAAATAGCCGGACAGGCTGTCGGCCAGTCCCGCCATGTCCGTTGCTCCCTGAATATTGGAATGCCCGCGGAGAGCATTCACGCCGCCTCCCGCTCGGCCCACATTTCCGAGCAAAAGCTGAATCATCGCCGCGGTTCGAATGATTTGCGTCCCGAAAGTATGCTGCGTCCACCCCACCGCGTAGATAATCGTCGCAACCTTCTTCATGTCCCCGTCTTTGCGAACCGAGGTGAACAGATCGACGGCTTTCAAGAACTGTTCTTTGGGAATTCCGGTGATTCGCTCGACGATTTCCGGCGTGTAGCGCGAATATTGCTGCCGCATCAATTGAAAGACGCAGCGCGGGTGTTGCAACGTCAGGTCGTAAGCCGTATTGCCAGGCAGAAGCGGCGGCAGTGGCGGAGCGCCAGGTGCAGCCGGCGCTGGATTCGTCTTGGGTTGGGCGACATGTACGACGTCCGCTTTCCCGCTTAGATCGCCGCCTTCTTCGTAATTCCAAGTGGTTTTATCGTAGGTTCCGGCCGTGGCATCAAATCCGGAATAGAGGCCGTCGTCCGGAAGTTTGAATCCCTCCTTGACGACAAACGAAGCATTTGTGTAGTTGACCAGGTAATCTTTGGCGATCCGGTTGTTTTCGATGGCGTAACGGATCAGGCCGCCCAGGAAGGCAATGTCCGTGCCGGCTCGGATCTGCACGAAGAGGTCGGCGGTCGAGGACGTGCGGGTAAATCGCGGGTCAACGGAAATTAGCTTGGCGTTGCGGTTCCGCTTGGCCTCCATCGCCCACTTGAAACCGCAGGGATGGTTTTCGGCCGGGTTGCCCCCCATGATCAACATCATGTCGGTGTTCTTGATGTCGATCCAGCCGTTGGTCATCGCCCCGCGTCCAAATGTTGGTCCCAAACTTGAGACCGTGGGGCCGTGTCAAACACGGGCTTGGTTTTCTAAATACACCAAGCCCCAACTCCTCATCGCCTTCACGACTAGATAATTGAACTCGTTTGTATCCGTGCAACCGCCGGTAAACGCGATTCCTTCGCAGCGATTGACCGTATTGCCCTTCGCATCTTTCTCCACAAAAGTTGCGTCCCGCGTCTGCTTCACGCGCTGCGCGATTTCAGCAAGCGCGGCGTCCCAGGATATGTCTTCCCACTCCGTCGTTCCCGGCCGGCGCACCTGCGGCTTCATCAGCCGGCGCGGATTGAGAATGTCCTGCTCCAGCGAAGAGCCTTTCGGGCACAAAGTTCCGCGATTGGTCGGGTGGTCGGGATCGCCTTCCACGTGAATCACCTGCGGCGTGACATTCTTGGCGTTGTCTCCAATCGTATAGATCAGGACGCCGCAGCCCACCGCGCAATACGGGCACGTCGATCGCGTTTCCCTCGCCCGCGCGATTTTCAGTTCGCGCAGTTGCGCATAGGCGGGCTTCAGATCGAACCCAAGCACGGACGCAGCCGTGCCGCCGATGGCCGCGATCTTGATGAAATCCCTGCGTGAGGTAGCCATGAGGAGGAAGCCGCCTTCCTTGGTCATGCTGGAGTCTGGCTCAAATCCAACGCCTCGGTTGTATTGCTGTTACGGCCGGATGTCAAGTTACAGTCCCTTAACACCGCCATTCGTTTCCGCCGCCGCATCTTTGTGGCGTCCGTCGCCATGGGGCGGGCCGATCGATTCGGATGTTGTTGGGCGTCGGCGGCGATGCAAGATTCCGCGCCCCGATTAGACGGACCGGCTTCGGATCTTTGTGGCCTGCATCGCGTCTTTGTGGAATCCGTCGCCATCGGCAGGCCGATGTTGCGGCTGTCATCGGGCGTCGCCCGCGATGCGAAACTCCGCGTCCCGATTAGACGGACCGACGGACCAACATCGCAATCTGCGAACCGCGATCTTTCGACAAATTAGACACTGCCAAAAATAATGCGGTCACCCATCGCGCCACCGCAATTTGGACATAGAATCGGCGGATGCCCGGCGAGATATCCGACTATGCGCTGATTGGCGATTGCGAAACCGCAGCCTTGGTGGGCCGCGATGGCTCGATCGACTGGCTGTGCCTGCCTCGCTTCGATTCGGATGCCTGTTTCGCGGCGCTCCTCGGAAGCACAGAGAATGGCCGGTGGCAATTGGCGCCGGTCGCCAAAGCCCGGATCACTCGCCGTTACCATCCCCGGACTCTCGTCCTCGAAACCGAATTTCGGACCAAAGACGGAACCGTGCAGTTGATCGATTTCATGCCCGCGCGAACCGCTGAGCCAAAAATCATTCGTCTCGTGCGAGGCATTCGCGGCCGCGTTCCGATGCGCATGGACCTGGTGCTTCGATTCGACTACGGCCGGACGGTTCCCTGGGTCACGCGCCGCCCGGATGGCGCAACGGTCGCGGTCGCCGGACCGCATCTTGTCGCACTTCGCTCGTCCGTTCCCGTGCGCGGAGAGAAACTTCATACCGTCAGCGATTTCATCGTCAAAGCCGGAAGCACCGTCCATTTCGAACTGGCCTACGGAACGTCTCACCGGCGCCCGCCAAGAATGATCAACTGGAAATCTTCCTTGCGGACAACCGAAAAACTCTGGCGCAAGTGGATTTCGCGTTGCAATTACGACGGGCCGTGGACTGACGCCCTCGAGCGTTCGCTGATTACCCTGAAAGCCCTGACCTACACTCCAACCGGTGGAATTCTGGCCGCGGCCACGACTTCCTTGCCCGAGCAGCCCGGCGGGACGCGCAACTGGGACTATCGCTACTGCTGGCTGCGCGATGCCACTTTCACGCTGCTCGCATTGAATCACGCCGGCTTTCACAAGGAAGCCCGGCGCTGGCGAAATTGGCTGGCGCGCTCGGTGGCCGGCAGCGCCGACCAGTTGCAAGTCTTGTATGGAGTCGCGGGTGAAAGGCATCTGCTGGAGTGGAAGGTCCCGTGGCTCTCAGGCCACGGCGGTGCGGCGCCCGTTCGCGTCGGAAACGCCGCGATCGAGCAATTGCAGTTGGATATTTACGGAGAGCTTGCGGACGTCCTGCATCAGGCCTGGCGCTCTCCCGGGAAAAATGTGGGTTCGGATTTCGAATTTCATCGCTTTCTTCTGGAACGCCTTGAAAAAATCTGGCGCGAGCCCGATCACGGCATCTGGGAGGTTCGCGGGCCCAAACAGCACTTTACTCACTCGAAAGTGATGGCCTGGGTCGCCTTCGACCGCGCCATCAAAAGCAG
>DASPVY010000067.1:0-5787 GCA_035622115.1 Candidatus Acidiferrales bacterium | reverse complement strand
AGGATTTCGCGGGCTTGGCGTCGAGCGCCTCGCGCAGTTTGTGCGCGAGCGCGCCCATCGTGAAGGGCTTTTGCAACAAGATTACATTCGAGGTCGAGATGCCGTGATGGATGACGGCGTGGTCGGTGTAGCCCGACATGTAAATCACCCGCACATTGGGCCGAAGCGATGAAATCCTTTGGGCCAGTTCGCTGCCGCTCAGTCCGGGCATGACGATATCCGTCATCATAAGATCGATTGCACCGGTGTAATTCGACACAATTTCGACTGCGCGGGCTCCACAGTCAGCAACCAGAACCTTATATCCACAAAGCTCCAGATATTCCTTCGTTAGATCGCGAACTCCTTCCTCATCTTCGACTAAGAGCACTGTCTCCGTACCGCGCGGCAGCGAGACAGTAGCGGCGGCCGGACGATCACCGCTTGCTGTGGCGTGCTCCTCGACTGCGGGCAGGTAAATCTTGAACGCTGCGCCTTTTCCGGCTTCGCTATAGACCCATACATAGCCGCCACTTTGCTTGACGATGCCGTACACGGTCGCCAATCCAAGCCCGGTTCCCTTGCCCTTTTCTTTTGTTGTGTAGAAAGGCTCAAAGATGTGCGCTTGCGTTTCGGCGTCCATGCCGCAACCCGTATCGGTCACAGAAAGCATGACGTAGCGGCCCGGCGTGAGAATCATGGGCGCGCGCGAGTAGCTGGAGTCAAGTTCCGCGTTCGCGGTTTCGATCGTGAGCTTGCCGCCGCGCGGCATCGCGTCGCGGGCGTTGACCGCCAAGTTCATGATCACTTGTTCGATCTGGCTCCGGTCCGCTTTCACGCGCCAGAGATGAGGAGCGCTCACGGACATCAGTTCGATATCCTCACCGATCAAGCGCCGAAGGATTTTCTCCATGTCTGAGACAACGGACTGCACATCGATCACCACCGGCGCGAGCATCTGTTTGCGGCTGAACGCAAGTAGCTGGCGAGTGAGAGAAGTCGCGCGCTGGGCCGCTTCTTGAATCTGCTCCGCGTTTCGGTGCAACGACTCGCCCGGCTTCAGGCGGTCCGTCAGCAGCTCGGCATGTCCCTGAATGACCATCAGAAGATTGTTGAAGTCGTGCGCGATGCCACCGGCGAGGCGTCCGACCGCTTCCATTTTTTGCGCCTGGCGTAATTGTTCTTCGAGCTTTTTGCGGTCGGTGACGTCAAGCGCCATGCCGATCGCTCCGACGCAGTTCCCTGCCGCGTCCCGCAAAGGCTCCACGTGACAGGCGTAGGATCCGTTGCGCCATTCCATGTGAAACGTGCTGGACTCGCCCAGCACGGCGCGCCGGTGCGAAGTGATTGGCAGAAAATTGGCATCCAGCGTTTCAAAAAAGGCGGTCATCGTCTTGCCTACAATTTGTTCCGCGCCGATTCCCGCGTGTGTGAGGCCCGCGCCGAGCGCCGATGTGAATCTCAGATTATCGTCAACCGTCCAGAGGATCGCCGGTAGCTGTTCGACCAGGACGCGGAGCCGTGCTTCGCCTTCTCGAAGGGCCGCCTCGTTACGCTTGCGTTGAATTGCCAACGCAATCTGGCCGCCAACGGAAGTCAAGAACTCCAGATCGCGTTGCGTGTATGCGTCCGGATCCTCATAGTGCTGGACTACGAGGACGCCGATCGTTGCCGACGGAGTACGCAGCGGTACGCCGAGCCATGATGGAGACGGCGTGCCGACCAACTCGACTTCGCCTCGCGCGGCCATCTGATCAAACACTGACTGGGGTATCAGCATCGCGCGCCCCGTGCGGAAGACATAGGCGGTGCAACTGCGACCGACTTGCTGTGGCGGGGGCGCGGAATCGTATTCGTCTATCAGGAACGGAAAGCGGAACATGTCTGTCGCGGGATCGTGGAGTGCGATGAAGCAATTTGCCGCATAAACAATTTTGTTCAGCGCGCCATAAATCGCGTGCAGCAAGTCATCCAGGTTGTCGGTCATGTTGACGCTGCGGATGATCTCGAGTTGAGCCTGGCGCTCGGCTTCAGCGCGCCTCAGCTCGGTGATGTCTTCCACCGTGCCTTCGTAATAAAGCAACTTGCCGCTTTCGCTGCGGACGGCGTGCGCGTTCTCGCTCACCCAGACGCGCTTGCCGTCGCGCCGGACCAACTCATACTCAAAGCCCTCGACGTGGTCGTGGGCATTCATGATGGCAATGAATTCGTCTCGCCGAGCGGGATCGGCATACAATTCGGTTCCAATGTCCTTGACGTGCTCGATCATTTCCGCAGCGGAGCCGTATCCGAACAGGCGCGCGAGCGCCGGATTCGCGCTCAGGTAACGTCCATCGGGCGTTGTTTGGAAAATTCCTTCGATGGCGTTTTCAAAAAGCGTCCGCAGACGCTCCTCGGCCGCGCGCTGGGCCCGATCCGCCGACTTGCGTTCGGTAATGTCCTCGTAGAGCCCAATCGTTCCGACCTGACGCCCGCGAATGACCAACGGCACGCCGATGAGTTGGACGTCGAGGAGCGCGCCGTCTCGCCGCAGCCGCCGCGTTGTGGCTCGGATATTTGTTCCACTCGCCAGACGCCGCGTGAGCTCGATTGCCTCCGTCAATAACTCCGTGGGAGCGATCAGCGCATCCAGGCGCTGACCCACTAATTCCTGCTCCGAGTACTGAAAAAGCCTTTCAAACGACGGGTTGCACATCCGAATGCGATCGGACGTATCGAGAGCGACAATGGCGATGGGATTGGATTCCGTCAGGGCGTTTAGGTAGGCCGCCTGAAAATCTCTTTCGAGGCTTTCCGGCTCGTTTGCCGCAGGGGCTGAATCAATCGGTCGATGCTCCCGATTGATCGCATCAATGACAACTCGATTACTGTTTGCCATTCAGATTGATTCCGCCCGGTCAGGAATGTGCCTAGCCTGGATAGCCCCAGGCTTCCATACTGGGGTTCAAAGGCTTGAACGGCAATGGTACCTTCGTACCAATGACGAAGAAAATACAGGGTTTATCACCGCGCCACAGGCCTCGAACTTCGCGAAGGTTTGGTCCTTGATTGTTTTTGAAAACTTGCGTCGAAAACTACCGCGGCCGCGGACTCAGTGGGTTGTGGCTGGCTCGGGTATGGCTTCGCCGTCTTTTCGGGGGTCGGAAGCGCCAAAATTCACGCCGGATTTAAAATCCCGGCGGACGGCCTGGCCGCCTCCGAAATGGGAGGAGAATCCGTGGTGCAAGCCGATCACGTGGCCGCGCGATGCGAGATCGCCCCGGACCGCTTCCGCGACCCGGTCTTCTATATCTACATCGCATCCGGAGAAATCGTACTTCGTGAAGCGCGGCGCCTCCAGCGCCTCCTGAATATTCATCCCGAAGTCAGCGACGTCTGCGACGAATTGCGCATGCGCCTGGGCCTGATTGAACCCACCCATGATCCCGAACGCAATTCGCTCGTCGCCGCGAACCATGAAGGCAGGAATGATGGTATGAAGCGGGCGCTTGTGGCCGGCAAGCGCATTCGGGGAAGAAGGATCGAGGCTGAAAAGCGCTCCGCGATTCTGCAGTACGAATCCTGTGCCGGCCGCGACGACTCCTGTACCGAATTCGCTATAGTTGCTTTGAATCAGCGAGACCATATTTCCATCTGCATCCACAGCCGTGAGATAGGTCGTGTCGCCGGCCGGCGGCAACATTCCCGGCGAAACATTGCAGTTCGCGTGCTTCATATCGATCTGTGTCGCGCGCGTGGCGGCGTAGTCCTTCGACAGCATCGCTGAAACCGGGATTGCACTGAACTTGGGATCGCCCACATATCGCAGCAAATCGGCATACGCCAATTTCTTGGCTTCGATCATCACGTGCAACGCGTCCGCCGAGAATGCGCCGTACTGCGAAAGAGGAAATCGCTCCATCAAATTCAACATTTCCAGCGCGGCGATGCCCTGGCCATTCGGCGGAATTTCGTAAACGGTCCAATCGCGATACGTCGTCGAAATCGGCTCAACCCATTCGCTCGAATACTCGCGTAAATCCTCGAGCGTCATCGTGCCGCCCGTGCTTTGAGACGCGTTTACGATTGCCTTGGCGATATCGCCGAGATAGAAGGCATCGCGGCCACCTGCCGCAACTTTTTCGAGCGAGGCCGCGAGCTCGTGATTCAGAAAGACTTCACCGGCCTTCGGCGCGCGCCCGTGCGGAAGGTACGTCGTGGCCGCGTTCGCATCCGTGGAAAGTTTTGAAGCACTCGCGGCCCAATCGTCCGCCGTGCGCTCGGTCACCGGAAAACCTACGCGCGCGTAATAGATTGCCGGAGCGAGGTCGTCCGCCAGTTTCTTTCGCCCGAATCGCTCGAGGAGCTTGGTCCAGCCGTCCACGGCACCGGGAACCGTGACCGCCTGAATTCCCGATTGCGGCATCGATGAGATTCCGCGCGATTTGAGGAAATCAATGGTCAGCCCAGACGGCGCCCAACCGCTGGCGTTTAGACCGTAGAGTTTCCCGGTCTTGACGTCGTAGACGATGGCGAACAAATCTCCGCCCAATCCGTTCATCATCGGCGCGACCACGCCCATTACCGCGTTTGCGGCTACCGCCGCGTCCACAGAATTCCCGCCGCGCGCGAGGATTGTTGCGCCGGCTTGAGCCGCGAGCGGGCTTTCCGCCGCCACAATCCCGCCGCGGCTCATCACGATTGAGCGCCCCTGCGTTCGATCTTGCGCGTACGATCCCGGCAAGAGAATCAGTCCTCCCAGCAATACGACGAACAACCGGATTGAAGCGCTCTTCATCCTTTCGGCCCGGCTGGAGTTGAGTTGCGCGTCATTTTTTCGGGCGCGAGGCTGGCGGCACGACTCCATTATTGCGGTAGTAAACGACGAGTTGGCCGTAGTGCTCCCCCATGTGTTCGATATATCCGACCCAGTCATCAAGCCGCTTCATCACTCCGTCATCTCCAAGCTCATGAATCGTTGCGGCTCCGTCAGCGACCGATTTCTTCACGTACTCAACGAGCTGGGTTTTGGTTTTGAACATATCGGCTGAGGGGTTGTCGCCTTCGACGCCGAGCTTCTTCATGGATGCGGAATTCACGATTTCGTAGTTGGCGCCCGCGATGTGCCGGATTACGTCTCCAAAACTACGGACGCCCGGGTTTGGACGATACCCATACTTATCCTCCGGCCAATCCTCGGCCATCGCGACGATTCGTTTGCCCACGTCGTTCCAGTTATCGAGGATGGCCTGAGATGGAGTGGGAGGTTTTTTCTGGGCTGAATCCTGCGCTCTTGCCGGCAAGACGCCGGCGAGAACACCGAGCGCACACAGACAGGCCCCGACAACTAGCTGCTTGATCATGGAATTTCTCCTTTTGACGCGATGAGCCCGCCGCTCGCCCCAGAGCGGGCACAAGACTACCGATTTTCCAAAGAGATAGCAATTCGGTGAATTGAAAGGGATTTAGGTTCGTAGGCCTCCGGTTGTCTACGCCCGCTGAATTCATGTGGGGTACGTCGCCATGAGTGAATGCATGATTGCGGCGGTGCGCTGAAAACGGACGCGATTAAAAATTCCGCGTGAGGATGAGACGGACCGGATTGCGAATTGCCCGCGAATCGCGCGGGCAGCGAAAATCGGGCGGCGTGTGAAATGCTCCGAAAAACCGGCGGGGCGGACGCGAAAGATTCCCGCAAAATCGGCGGGGCGTCCGTCTCAATGCCACCCCGAATTTCAAATCGATGCCACATCCATCGCCGCCTTGAATCAATTTGCACGGAACATGACGACGGACTCCACAAGGCAAGATCGTGACGACGGATTCCAC
>DASPVY010000066.1:0-6164 GCA_035622115.1 Candidatus Acidiferrales bacterium | reverse complement strand
GACAAATCCTGACGCGCATTGCGAAGTTCTTTCATGAGGAAACTTGCGGGCAGTGCGTTCCCTGCCGCGTGGGGACCGCGCGACAGCAAGAATTGCTGCACCGGCTGACGGCCAATCGCCCGCTGGGCTCAGTCGAGCAGGAAATAAAAGTCTTCGGAGAAATCGCGCAGGCGATGCGCGACGCTTCGATCTGTGGCCTCGGCCAAACCGCTTCGAGTGCGATCCTCTCCGCCATCCAGCGCTGGAGTCCGCTCGCATGAGCGATCCCCTGGACGCGCCGAACCCGCTGATTCCCGTGCCACGCGGGCCCGTGCCGGAAGTGCCGGCGGCGCCTGTTCGCCGCAGCGTCGAACTTCAAATCGATGGCAGGAGTGTTACGGTACCGGAAGGCGCAACGATTCTCGATGCGGCCCAGCATCTTGGCATCGATACGCCGACGCTTTGCTTCCTCGAAAATCTGACGCCGGTAAATGTTTGTCGCGTTTGCGTCGTCGAGCTCGAAGGATCGCGGACGCTTGTTCCCGCGTGCTCGCGCAAGGTCGAGCCCGGCATGAAAATCGCAACGGATTCCGACCGTGTCCGATTGAGCCGGCGGCTGATCCTGGAATTTCTCGCGTCGTCGGTCGATATCTCGACGGCGCCCGCGATGCACTTCTACATCGACCGATATGGCGCGCAGCCCGAACGATTCGGACCCGCAGCTGCGAATGTCTCGCAGCCAGTGAAAATCGACAATGAGCTTTACGTCCGTGATTACTCGAAATGTATTCTCTGCTACAAGTGCGTGGAAGCCTGCGGGGTGGATGCGCAAAACACATTCGCAATCGCCGTCGCAGGCCGCGGATTTTCAGCGCGCATTGCCACCGAGTTCGACGTGCCGCTGCCGGATTCCGCATGCGTTTACTGCGGAAATTGTATCGGCGTGTGCCCGACGGGCGCGCTGATGTTCAGATCGGAATTCGAAATGCGCAAGGCAGGAACATGGGATGAATCCACGCAAACGAAAACGGATACGATTTGTCCCTATTGTGGCGTCGGCTGCACGCTGACCGTGCACGCACAAGAAGGACAAATTGTGCGCGTCAGCTCACCGCTCGATCATTCCGTCACGCATGGCCATCTTTGCATCAAGGGACGGTTTGGCTGGCAATTCGTGCAGAAGCCGCACAAAAATCCGTCGTCATCCTCTTCTGACTAAACACCCGCATCACCTCCGATTAGTTGCTCGAATCAACCTGGCTTAACGTGCTTTGCCCAGCCAGAACACGATCGGGGTGAAATGCAAATCAGTCCTTCCCAACGCGCCCCACCGTCAATCTGGATATATTTGCGTCGCGCGGTATGCCATCCCGTTCATTGACCGTTGCGAACAGTCTGGCGAGAACGGGTTGACGCCGGGATGCGCGGGTGCAAAACTTAAATTCCCTTCCGCCATTTCTCTGCGGGCCGAGCTGCGCCCCGTAACCCCTTCCGAGCAGCAAAGGACACCATGCACGCTTGTCTAACAGGCAGAAGACTCTGCGGCCTCCGCACGACTCGCCTCGCGTGCGCTCGAATAATATCCCGCGCGGTAGGCAGCGGGGTGGCCGTGCTGATCCTGGCGCATGGTTTCGCGCGAGCGGCGCAGACCTCCACTCCGCCGAGCTCGAGCCAAGATGCGGCATCGCACAGCGCCCCAACTGAAACCTCATCGCAAGCCTCGCTCGCGCAACAGGACCTAACCGCCACGAGTATCGAAGATCTTATGGACATCAAGGTGACTTCGGCTTCGAAAACTCAGCAGAGCCTTTCGCGCACGCCGGCGGCGATGTTTGTGATCTCGCGAGACGACATTGTTCGCTCGGGGGCGAACAACATTCCCGACATTTTGCGAATGGTGCCGGGACTTGACGTTGCTCAGATCAATTCCAGCGCCTGGGCCGTCAGCGCGCGCGGTTTCAACAGCCGGTTCAGCAACGAGTTGCTCGTGCTCGTCGACGGCCGGCCTGTGTACGAGCCTGTGTACGGAGGCGTGTTCTGGGATTCTCTGGATCTTCCATTCGAAGACATCGAGAGAATTGAGGTCATTCGGGGCCCCGGAGGCGCGATCTGGGGCGCAAATGCAGTGAACGGCGTGATTAACATTATTACGAAAAAGGTAAGCGAGGCGCGCAGCGGCTTCGTTTCCGCCGGCGCGGGAAACGTCGAGCGAGGCGTAGAAACTTTTCAGTTTGAGGGCCCCATCGGGCGAACCGATGCGCGCATTTATACAAAATTTTCAGATCAAAGCGCGCTGCCAAACTCGGACGGCACACCAGGCCAGGACGGCTGGCAAACCGTCCGCACTGGCTTCCGTGTCGACAGCACCATCAAGCCGAAGGACGAGCTCACGATTTCCGGCGACGCGTACGGCAGCCAGGAGAATTCATTCGAGCCGGTTTTCCCTTCGATTACTTCACCGACACCAGAATTCGCCGAGACTGCTACCAATCCGGACGGAGGATTTCTGCAGTCGTCGTGGAAGCACACCACTTCCGAACGCTTCGATTCCACGCTGGAAATTTCCTACGAATATAATCATCGCAACGATGTGCTCGAGGTGTTGGAGAACACGCTTTACGGCGACTTTCGCCAGAGGCTATTAATAGGCAGCCGGCACGAATTGCTTTGGGGCATCGACTATCGCTATTCCAATTCGGATTCCCGGGGTTCGTTGGCCGCTTCATTGAATCCGCCCAACACGCATTCATCGCTGTTTGAGCCATTCATTCAGGACGAGTTCGCGCTGATCCCCCAACGTCTCTATCTCACGGGAGGCGTCAAGCTGGAGGAAAATCTACGCTACTCGGCGCGCGATCAGGACTTAAGCCCCACGGCGCGCCTCGCGTGGCTCCCCAAGCCACATCAAACGTATTGGGCCGCGATCTCGCGTACAGTGCGGCTGCCCGCTGTAGTCGACACGTCACTGACCAACTACTTTGAAGGCTTTGCCGGACCGGGAGGGATACCCGTAGTCGTCGCATTCATCGGCACGCCGAGAGTGCACCCTGAATACGACGTCTCGTACGAAGCGGGCTATCGCGCCACGCTGCGAAACCGCTTTTCGCTGGATATCGCTGCGTATTACAACGATTACACGAGTCAAGAAACGACCGAGCCCCAGCCGCCCTTTCTACAGAATTCGCCCTCGCCGCCCCACTTTGTCTATCCGGAAACATTTGAAAATCTTATGCACGGTGAAACCCACGGATTCGAAATCTTTGGCACATGGAAGGTTTCCGACCGTTGGACACTCAATCCAGAATATGCCTTCGAGCAGATTCACATGCATCTGGCGCCCACTAGCCACGACACAATGTCGGTTCCACAAGCCGAGGGCGCCAGCCCGGTCCACTCGGCGGGACTGCGCCTGCAGTTCGTGTTTTCACCACAGCTCACGTGGAACACGTCTGCGTACTTCGTCGACCGCCTCGCCGATCCGGTAATCCCTGCCTACACGCGGCTCGACACCGGTTTGAATTGGCACATCGCGGAACGAGTTTCCTTCGGCGTGTTCGGACAAAATCTTATTCACGATCACGTGGAGTTCGTAGATCTGAACGGATTCGCGGAGACGAACGTAATTAAGCACGGCGCCGATGCCAAGTTCACGTTTATATTTTGAATGCGGGATTCGATCTTGAGACGGACGTCGCACAATCGGATCGTGCGCAACTCGAAGCCGTCGCCCGCCTTCGCTCGAAATGCGCGCCTTCGCCGCAGCGGCGCGTTGTCCGTCTGTCTCGCGCTCCTGCTGCTGGCGCTGTGCCATTCACCGTCCTTGGGCCAGTCACAAGCCGATGAGTACCGCGTCAAAGCCGCATTCCTTTATCACTTCGCCCAGCTCATTGAGTGGCCGTCCGATCCCCCCGGCGACCCCAAAAGCGCGTTTCTCGTCTGCACGCTGGGGGCAGATCCGTTTCACGGCGACCTTGAAAACACCATCGGCGGCAAATCGATCGGAAAACGCACGATACAGATCAAGCATTTCAAGCAACCTCAGGAAGCGTCTGACTGCGAGATTCTGTTCATCGCGCGAACGGAGAATCAGAGGCTGCGGGCGATTCTCGGCGCGCTCGCCGACGCGCCCATTCTCTCCGTCGGCGAGGCTGACGACTTTGTTCAGCAGGGCGGGACGATCGGCTTCTTCCTCGAAGACAGCAAGATTCGGTTCGACATCAATCTGGGCGCTGCGAACCACTCCGGGCTTCAGATCAGTTCGCGCTTATTGCTTCTGGCAAAAAATGTGATCGGCAAAGGCGGGGGAGACTAACGCGATGTTCTCAGCACAAAGATCGATTCGACGAAAGCTGGCGGTTTTGATCATCGCGTCTTGTACGTGTGCGCTCCTGCTGGCTTGCGCCGGATTCGCACTCTATGAGCGCGTTGCTTACCGTACGAGTCTTGCAAATCAGCTCACTACTTTAGCCGATACGCTCGGCGCGAATACCGCAGCCTCGCTGGCTTTCCGGGACACAAGAACCGCCACAGAGATGCTGAAAGCTCTGGAATCGGACAAGCACATTGAAGTCGCGTTTCTCTACGACACCCAAGGAAGTGTCTTCGCGCTCTACAAGCGCAAAAATTTTGGCGCCGTGGTCGATGTTCCCCGCGCGCACGCCGACGGTCCGGTGTTTGGGCCGGATTCTCTCACCCTGTACCGAAGCCTATATCTGCAGGGGGAGAAAACCGGATCAATCGCCATCGTCTCGGACCTGGACGAATTTCGCGACAAGGCGCGGGAATATCTCGGCATCGCCGTCCTTGTGCTGATCGTTTCCGTTCTCGCCGCATATCTTTTTTCCTTGCGGATGTTGCAAGTCATCATTGGACCGATCATTCAGCTTTCGCGACTGGCCTGCCGGATTTCCACCCGAGAGGATTATTCACTCCGGGCCGTCGCCCACACGAATGACGAAGTGGGCATGCTGGTGGGCTCCTTCAATCAGATGCTGGACCGCGTGCAACAGCGCGATCGCGAGCTCAAGGAAGCGAACGACGAGCTCGAATCGCGCGTCGTAAAGCGCACTGCGGAACTCTCCCGCGCGAAGGAAATCGCCGAAGTGGCCAGCCGCGCGAAAAGCGAATTTCTGGCCAACATGAGCCACGAGATTCGCACGCCGCTGAATGGGGTCATCGGAATGACCGATCTGGCACTCGGGACCGAACTCACCTCGGAACAAAAGGAATATCTCGACACCGTAAAACTCTCAGCCGATGCGCTGCTTTCAGTCATCAACGACATTCTCGATTTTTCAAAAATTGAGGCTGGCAAGATTGAGCTCGACGAAGTGGATTTCAATCTGCGCGATTGCGTTGAGGCCGCCCTGAAAACTCTTTCACTCCGCGCGGACGAAAAGGGCCTTGAGCTCTTCTGCGAGATTGCACCGGACGTCCCAGAAAGCGTTCGAGGTGACGCCGGACGCGTTCGGCAAGTCCTCCTCAATCTCGTCGGCAACGCGATCAAATTCACTCACACTGGCGAGGTTGGAGTGAAAATTTCGCTCGATGCGGAAGACGGCACGCTGCGCATCGTGCACTTTCTGGTTTCGGACACTGGAATCGGCATTCCGGACGCGAAACAAAAGCTCATCTTTGAGCCCTTCGCCCAGGCGGACACATCGACCACGAGGAAATACGGCGGAACGGGACTCGGCCTGGCCATCTCGACGCGTCTGGTGGAAATGATGGGTGGACGAATCTGGCTCGAGAGCGATCTCGATCAGGGCAGCCGCTTTCACTTTACGGTCACACTGCACACAACGGAGGCCAAGGTCGAAAGCGGCGTCGCCGCCCCGCCGGAGTTTTTGCGAGGCGTGCGGTGTCTGATTGTAGACGACAACCGCACCAACCGGCGCATCCTCACCGGCATGCTCCAGCGCTGGGAGATGCTGAGCGCCTCCGTCGAATGCGGCGAAGTCGCTCTGGCGGAGCTGATCGCCGCGAATCAGCGGGAAGAGCCGTACGCCTTGATTCTCACAGACATGCACATGCCGCATATGGATGGCTTTACGTTGATTGAGAAGATTCGGCTGCGGCCTGAACTCTCGACCGCCATTATCATGATGCTGACGTCCGCGGGGCACGCCGGCGATGCCGAACGCTGCCGCGCGCTGGGCGTTTCCGCATACTTGATGAAGCCCATT
>DASPVY010000065.1:0-8270 GCA_035622115.1 Candidatus Acidiferrales bacterium | reverse complement strand
ATGCACATGGGGCACATGCGGAATTACACCATCGGCGACGCCATCGCGCGCTATCGCCGGATGCGCGGGTTCAACGTCCTGCACCCGATGGGCTGGGACGCGTTCGGCCTGCCTGCCGAAAACGCGGCGATCGATCGCGGGATTCATCCGCGCCTTTGGACGCTGCAAAACGTGGCTGAATTCAAGAAGGTGCTGCAGCGCTTCGGTTTCAGTTACGACTGGTCGAGAGAAATTTCCACCTGTGCGCCGGAATACTATCGCTGGAATCAGTGGTTCTTCCTGCGGATGCTGGAGCGCGGAATCGCCTATCGAAAAAAGAGCCGCGTGAATTGGTGTCCCCGCTGCCAAACGGTGCTGGCGAACGAGCAGGTGGTCAACGGGTTCTGCTGGCGGCACGAGGATACACAAGTCGAAGCTCGCGAGATTGCGCAGTGGTTTTGGAAAATCACGGACTATGCGGATCAACTGCTCGACGACATGAAGGAAATCGAAGCCGGGTGGCCCGAGCGCGTCCTCGCCATGCAGCGGAATTGGATCGGGAAATCCCAAGGCGCGCGGATTCGCTTCGCAGTTCCCGATTTGCTGGGCGAATCAATTGAGGTTTTTACGACGCGCATCGATACGATCTACGGCGCGACGTCGATCGTTCTTTCGCCTGAGCATCCCCTTGTGGGCAAGCTGCTCGACGGAGTGCCGGGCGCGGCGGGCCTCGAGAAGGAATGGAACCGGCTGCGCCAACGCGTGAAGAAAACGGAAGAGATTGCCACGGCCGAGAAAGAGGGCTTCTTCACAGGCCGTTTTGCGGTCAACCCGTTTTCAGGCGATCGCGTTCCCATCTGGGTCGCGAACTTTATCCTGGCCGAATATGGCACCGGCGCAGTGATGAGCGTGCCGGCGCACGACGAGCGCGATTTCGATTTCGCGAAGAAGTATCGTCTGCCAATGCGCGTTGTTGTGCAGCCGGCTTCCGGGAATGCGATTCCCGGGGACCAGGTCAGGGGTGTTTATACGGAGGATGGGCGCTCGTTCGATTCGGGCGAGTACACCGGACTCACTTCAGAGCAAGCTCGCGCGAAAATGACCACCGATGCCGAAGCGCGCGGATTTGGGAAGGCCCAGACGACATACCGGCTGAAAGACTGGGGGATATCGCGGCAGCGCTACTGGGGCACGCCGATCCCAGTCGTTTATTGCGCTAATTGCAAAGTTGTACCCGTTCCAGACAGCGAGCTGCCCGTGCTCTTGCCGGATAGTGTGCAACTCATTGAAGCGGGTCAGTCGCCGCTGGCGACGTCGCCGGAATTTGTGAACACGACGTGCCCGAAATGCGGCGGCCCGGCGCGACGCGAAACCGACACGATGGATACCTTCGTCGATTCGTCATGGTATTACTACCGCTATGCCGATCCCCACAACGACAAGGCTCCGTTCGATAAAGAGATCATTCGTCACTGGCTGCCGGTCGATCAATACGTCGGCGGAATCACCCACGCGATTTTGCATCTGCTCTATTCGCGATTCTTCACGAAATTCATGCGCGATATCGGCTTGGTGAAAATCAATGAGCCGTTCACGCGCCTGTTCACCCAGGGTATGGTGCAGAAGGGCGGCGTGGCCATGTCGAAATCGCGCGGCAATGTCGTAGGCGCGATTGAGATGGCTGAACAGTACGGCTGCGACACGGGACGTCTCTACACGCTGTTTGCCGCGCCCCCGGAAAAAGATCTCGAATGGAGCGATCAGGCCATCGAGGGTTGCTCTCGATTCATCCATCGCGTCTATCGGCTCGTGGATGCGCAAGCTGAACGCCTGAGGAACGCGCCCGCCTTTGACGACTCGAAATTCGATTTCGCGAAAGCCAGCGAGAAGGAAAAGGCGCTTCTGCGCAAGGCGCACCAGACTCTGAAGCGCGTGACGAGCGATTTCGAGGTGCGCTGGCACTTCAACGCTTCGATCGCGCTGATTATGGAGCTGGTGAACGAGCTGCACGCTCAGGAGCCGCTCGATCAAGGGGCAAGCCCCGCCGTCGTCAAGCGCACCATCGAAATGCTCATTTTGATGCTCGCTCCCGTCACGCCTCATCTTTCGGAAGAGCTATGGGAAATTCTTGGCCACAAAGGCGGCATTTTGGACGTGCCGTGGCCGGAATACCGCGAGGAGCTCGCGCACGAGGAGCAGCACGAAATCATCATTCAGATCAACGGCAAGCTGCGAGGAAAGATTTTGGTGGATGACGGTCTCGGCGAGACCGAATTGAAGGAACGCGCATTCGCGGACGAGCGCGTCAAACACATGATTGACGGTAAGTCCGTGGTTAAGACAGTTGTTGTCCCCCAAAAATTGGTCAATATCGTGCTGCGCTAAGGCGCGAGCGCGATCGGATCCGGAAGAGGGGACTGTTGAGCGTCAAAAAGGGCATCGTCGTTCTTGATTTCGGCGGGCAGTATACGCAGCTAATCGCCCGGCGAATCCGCGAGCAGGAAGTTTTCTCTGCAGTCCTGCCCTGCAACGCCAAACTCGACGAAATCAGCCGCTGGGGGCCGGTTGGAGTGATCCTCTCCGGCGGCCCGAGCTCGGTTTACGACGCCGACGCGCCGGTCTGCAGCCCCGAAGTTCTCAGCCTTGGCATCCCAGTGCTTGGGATTTGTTACGGGATGCAGTGGATGGCGCACACGCTTGGCGGCATCGTGCGGCCCGCCGAGCGGCGCGAGTACGGCCCCGCGCAGCTCGAAATCGAGGGGCACTCGAAACTGTTTGAGGGCGTTCCGCGAGCGATCAAGATTTGGAGCAGCCACGGTGACAACGTCGACGACCTGCCGAAGGGGTTCGCGGCCGCCGGGCGGACGGCCAACGCCATCGCGGCGATGGAGGATGTCGCCAGGAATCTCTACGCCGTGCAGTTCCATCCTGAGGTCCTGCACACCGAATTCGGCACCGAAATTCTGGAGAATTTTGTCTTCGAGGTGTGTGGAGCGGCAAAGAATTGGAATCGCGCCAGCTTCATTGAGGAGACGATTGCTTCCGTGCGCGCGCAAACGAAAGGTGCTCGTGCGCTATGCGCGCTGAGCGGCGGCGTGGATTCGGCAGTGGCCGCGGCCCTGGTGCATCGCGCCATCGGTGACCGTTTGACGAATGTTTTCGTCGACACGGGCCTCCTGCGCCTGAACGAGTTTCACGACACGCTCGACCTCCTTCGCAATCGCCTGCGCCTGAACGTCATCGGTGTGGACGCTTCCGCGCGATTTCTCGCTGGCCTTGCAGGCGTCACCGATCCCGAACGGAAGCGCAAGATTATCGGCGGGGAATTCATTGCGGTATTTGCGGAAGAGGCTCTAAAGCTGGCCTCAAAATCCTCGAACGGCGACAATAAAATTCGATTTCTCGTTCAGGGGACGCTCTATCCCGACGTCATCGAATCCGTCTCGGTCAAAGGTCCCTCCGCAACGATCAAAAGCCACCACAATGTGGGCGGGCTCCCCGAAAATATGCCCTTCGAGTTAATCGAGCCGTTGCGCGATCTTTTCAAGGACGAAGTGCGCCGCATCGGACGCGAACTCGGACTGCCGGATGAGATCCTGGTCAAGCACCCATTTCCGGGACCGGGCCTGGCGGTCAGGCTGCTCGGCGAAGTCACGCCCGCGAGGCTCGAAACGCTTCGCGCCGCCGATGCCGTCGTAGTCGAAGAAATTCGCCGCGCCGGCCTCTATGAGAAAGTCTGGCAAGCATTTGCGGTGTTGCTGCCGGTTCGAAGCGTGGGCGTGATGGGCGACGGCAGGACGTACGGAGACACTGTGGTTGTCCGCGTCGTCGAGTCTCATGACGCGATGACTGCTGACTGGACACGGCTCCCGCGCGAAGTGCTCGAGCGAATTTCGGTCCGAGTCGTAAACGAAGTTCCCGGCGTCAACCGGGTGGCTTACGACATCAGCTCGAAGCCGCCAAGCACCATCGAATGGGAATGACCTGCCAAGGAGCGCTAATCCGCGGGCAAAACCTAGCGGTTTGCCATCTTCTGGGCCATGTAAAGAAGAAGCCGTCTGTCCGGTTCTTCTATCTTCGACAGAAGCCGCCGGAATCGCCCGAGAAGCCGCGCATCCTTGCCCTTGCTGCCCCAGGCAATATCGTCCGCCGTCTTCCGCTTGGGAAGGCTCGGCAATTCTGGCGGTTCTTCTCCATCGTAGAAAAGCTGGTAGAGAGGAACTTCCATCGCTCGAGCAAGTTTCTCCAGCGTCTCAATTGCTGGGACAGTGTGGCCGTTTTCGACACGCGAGATATAACAACGCAGCAAACCTGTGCGCTTCTCGATGTCGCCCTGCGAAAGCTTTTTTGTTTCTCGAAGCAAGCGAAGCCGATCACCGATTATCATAGCGTCATTGTTTATCATGGTCGTATGATGTCTGCAACAGGAAAAGAACCGCTGGGCCGATAACCGGCATCGAAACTTGTTGTAACCCAAACGTTATGCCCAACGTCCCAAAGCACGTGGCCGCATCCGTACAAGCCTTGCCGTCGCTGGCCCTGCCGAAGGGTGGGGTGCTCGACGAGCGGGAACTGGTACGTCTAGCCCAGAATGGGACGACGGCCGCCTTCGAAGAACTTATTCGCCGCCACCAGCACCGGGTTTTCGCCGTGGTGACCCGGATTTTGCGCCGCCGCGAGGACGTTGAGGACATTTCGCAGCAAGTATTCATGAAGGCTTATGTATCCATCCGCCGGTTCGACATGCGGTCGGCCTTTTCCACCTGGCTCTATAAGATCGCGGTGAATGAATGCTGGGACTCGCTGCGCAAGAAGAAAGTGCGTCCGCTGGTCTACCAGTCCGATCTCTCCGAGGAGCAGGTCGAGCGTCTCGATTCGTATGCCAACGCCGATCGGAGTCCGTCGAGCCAGGGTGCGCAGGTTGAGGCCCGCGATATCGTCGAGCGGCTGCTTTCGAGCCTGTCCGATGAAGATCGGGACATTTTGCTTTTGAAGGAAGTGGAAGGGCTATCGGTAACGGAAATAGCGGAGATTTACGATTTGAACGTGAACACCGTGAAAGTTCGCATGTTCCGGGCGCGAGCAACCATGATGGAAGCGTACCGGCGCAAATTGACCGGGGGCGTGCGATCGAAGGAAAGGAAGGTATAAATCGCATGTCTCTGAGCGAATTTGACAACGTTTGTACGAAATACGAGGCGTTACTTGAGGACTATATCTCGGGCGAGTTGGCTCCAGTGGAGCGGGAGCGCGTTGAAACTCATTTGCACGCGTGCGCCGGCTGTTCCGAAGCCGTGAGATTTGGGCAGCTCGGGCAGCGCCTGTTGCGAAGGTCGGCTGAGCCCGCCGCTGAAGCGAGCGCTTTCTTCGCGCCGCGGGTGATGGCCGCGATCCGTGCGGAAGAGGAAAACTCCGCGCGCTCGAGTTTTTGGAGGCCGTTCGAAACTCTGGCGCTTCGCGCGGCATGGTCGGCTTCGGCTGCGCTCGTTTTGCTCCTGGCGTACGGCGCAGTCTCCGGAATCCCATCGAGGCCGGTGGCTGCGGATATGCGGGCGGCCGATAATATCGGCTTGTTTCCGGATAATGTAGGCCAAACGGTTAATCCAGAGGACGTGTTGACGTACGCTGGGGATTCGAGCAATGGAAAATAATAATATTCGGCGCAAAGCGGGGCTTCTTGTGGTGTTGGTCTTGCTGCTGGGAGTGGCGCTCGGCGCGGTGGGAACCCACTATTGGGAAGCTCGAGCCTATGGCCACCGCGTCATCGTCCCGACTCATAGCGAAATTGTTAAGCAGTTGATCGAGCAGCTCTCTCTGACTCCTGAGCAGCAGAGTCAAGTGGTTGCCATTACGGAAGATGTTCACTCGCGTCTTCGCGCATTTCAGGATCAAGTGAAGCCTCAGGCGGACGCAATTCGCAGCGAAGGCCGCCAGAAAATCCGCGCCATTCTCACCCCCGAACAACAGCCCAAATTCGACGAGTACACGCGACATCTCGACGAACTCAGAGCCAAAGCAGCCGATCAGAAGTAATCCAAGGTTGGACCTCGGAGGTAATCCGGGCGGAAGCGCGCCATACAGGGAAATTGGGCTCGGGCTTGGTTCAGAAGGGGATGTCTTCGTCTGAAATTTCAGGGCCGGCAGTCATCGAATCGTCCGCCGTCGGTCCCTCAGCATCAACGGAGGTCGCGGCGCTTGTCCCCACGCTCGCGCCTGCTGCCATACTGTCCGCCCGCGATGTCAGCATCTTCATGGCATTTGCGATGATCTCGAAGGATGTGCGCTTCTGACCGCTGTTCTTGTCTTCCCACTGGCGGCTCTGGATCCGGCCTTCGATGTAAACAAGCTGCCCTTTTTTCAGGTATTGCTGTGCGATTTCGGCAAGCTTGCCCCACAGCACCACTCGGTGCCACTCCGTGCGCTTCTGCCGATTGCCGGAGCGATCCTTGAACGACTCGTCCGTCGCCATATTGAAATTGCAGACTGCCTGGCCCGAACCCGTGTAGCGAGTTTCCGGATCCTTTCCGAGACGCCCGACGAGAATGACTTTGTTGACTGACATGATGGAATCCACCTTCCGCGTTCGGCACCGGTAGAGCCGCTTTCGCGCCCGCGAGTATAACCGAACCGGCACGCGGCCGCGCCGAGGAAGTTGCAGGGGGAGGCTGGGGTCAGTGGGCTGCTGGCGCAGGAGCAAGTTGCTTCAGGTGCGATTCCGCGCGCTTGGCTTCATCGGTGCCGGGAAAGCGGCTCACCACCGTTCGAAATTGCCGGATCGCGCCCGCCTTCTGTCCAAGCGAAAGCATCGCCTCGCCCTTGCGGAGCGACGCAGGGGCCAGCTTGTAGCTCTTCGGATAATTCACGATCACCATGTCGTAGTCGGCCAGGGCATCCTCGAATTGCGATTGGGAAAATGCGATCTCGCCAAGATAGAACTGGCAATTCCCGGCGAGATCGGAAGAAGGGAAATTCTTCAGAAAATCGCTGAATTCCTGCTTGGAAAGATCGTATCGGCCGCTGCCGTAGTCACGAAGGGCATTTTGGTAGAGTGTGTCCGAAGATATCGTCGGCGCCGCACCCGGAGTTGCCGTCGCTGGAGCAGGCGACGCGCCGTCGCCGGGCGCCGTGGTGCTCGTGCCGGCGGGCGAACCCGGAATTTTGGCGTCGATGCTCTGCACCAGGTTTTGAAGGTCGGAAACCTGCTGCGAGACTTTGCCGATCCGCGCCTGCAGATCCTGCATATTATCGGAAACGCCTTGCGACTGCGTCGTCAGCGTGTCCACCTTCGCGCCCGTGTTTGCTTGCGCGTCTTGTAACGTCTTTTGAAGAGAGGTCATCTCGGCGGTCAGCCGGCTCTGCGCATCCAGCGACTGGCCGACGAGCGTGCGCACCTCGGCGAACTTCTGGTCAATCGCACTGCGCATGTCCTGCTGTCCTTGCAGGAGCTGGGCCACCGATTGCTGCAGCTCCACAATCTCGCGGGCCACGGCCGACGCCGGCTGAGGCGCGAGAAGCTGTCCCATCATTGCTCCGAAGAATACAGCGGCTACGATCACGGCAATCATTCGTGCGCGCATGATCCGTCCTCCTTGGAAGCGCCGCGGCGCCCCGCAATGATGCCTTCGCGGGACGCCCGCGTGCTCAACTGCGTCCTATCTTACTGTGCCCGGACCATGTGAGCCCGGCGATTTTGCTGCCAGCAGTCCTCGTTGTGCTCGGTACAGAACTGGCGCTCTTTTCCGTAGCTGACCGTGCTCATCCGATCGGGCGAAACTCCAAGCTGAGTGAGGAATTCCTTCGCCGCTTGCGCGCGGCGCTCGCCCAGTCCGAGATTGTATTCCGTTGAGCCTCGCTCATCGCAATATCCCTCGATGCGGATGCGCACGTCGGGGTATGAGCGCAAGAACTCAGCCGTTTGAGTAAGCGCCACGCGCGCGTCGGGACGCAAATCGGACTTATTGAAGTCAAAGAATGCGTCCTTCACCTTCGCCGCGAATAGTTCATCGATCGTCTGACTGGGCGCCGCCGGCGGCGCGGCAGGCCGGGTCACGGTGACGCTCACGCTGGCCGTAGCGCTGCCGCCAGGCCCATTTGCAGTGATCTGATACGTCGTCGAAACCGTCGGTGTCACGGGCGTTGAGCCTTCTGCTGCCACGCGGCCGACGTCGGGGCCGATCTGCAGGTCCGTCGCATTCGTTGAAGACCATGTCAGCGTAACCGTGCCTCCCGGCGCGACTTCCGTAGGTGAGGCATTAATGGTTACCGTGGGTTGTGCCGGCGCGGGCGCCGGC
>DASPVY010000064.1:0-8442 GCA_035622115.1 Candidatus Acidiferrales bacterium | reverse complement strand
CGAGTACATGTTGATGCCGCTCATCAGCACGGTCATGAAGGCAAAAGAAACGGCGGCGAGCGCGCGGCTCGATTCGCCGAAGCGAAGCTGCAAATAGCCGGGAACGGAATGCGTTTTGGAGATGTAATAGAACGGCATCATGACGATGCCGAGAAAAAGCATCGCGGGAATCGCGCCGATCCAATACCAGTGCGTGGCAAGGATACCGTATTGATAGGAAGCCGCGGCCCAGCCCATCAATTCGAGAGCGCCGAGATTCGCGGAGAGGAAACTCAGGCCGGCGATCCACGCCGTCATCTCGCGACCGGCGAGAAAAAAATCTTCGCCGGTGTTGGCGCGATCGCGAAGATAGAGACCGATGGCGAGAACCAGAATGAAATAAAAAGCGACGATAACAAGATCAACCGAAGTGAGGCGAACCAGATGGGAAGGAGCGGCCAGGGCGAGCAATAGTGTCATGTCGAGTGTGCTCAAACGTCTCCGGCCGATCCTTTGCTTTCGGGGTGCGGAAGCGGCGCCAGCATATCAAAACGACAAGCTTGAGAGGCGCCCGACCGAAATCGTAGTGGCTCTGGCCGGCGGCCCCGCTGCATTGGGCCGCCGGGCCTCAGGCTCGACGATTCGCGTCACGCCAGTCGATCAGTACAGAAACTTGATTCCGAACTGCATGATGCGCATGTGGCCGTTGATGTTCGAAATAAACCCAAAGGTCGCTGGCTGGCTGATATCGGTGCCTGGCCCCGCGAAATTCGGATGATTGAACAGGTTGAAAGACTCAAACCTGGTTTGGATGTTATACCGCTCCTTAAAGGCAAATTCTTTAAACACAGAAGCATCCACGTTGACGAACCTGGGGCCATCTACAAGGTTTCGTCCGGCATCGCCCGGCTCGCAGCCCGTGAGAGTTGCGACGGACCACGCGCCCCCCGAAACGTCGACTCCGGTGTTGAACCATTCGTTGGTCGACCGCTTGCTATACGGAAGGTTTGGATTCATGACGACGTCCGGCCTTGCGCCGGAACATGTGGCATTGCTCCCATTGCGCACGACGTTGAGTGGGGTGCCAGAACGGGCGACAAAAATTCCGTTGATCTGCCAGCCGCCAAACAGCAGTTCGGGGGTCGATCCCCAGTTCGAGAATAGTCGCTGTCCCCGGCCGATCGGCAGCCTGTAGAGACCACTCAAACTAAAGTTATGCCGAATATCGTCATCCGCCGAGGCAACCTCAGCCTGCAGGTCGTAAGGGTTCTGTGGAGTGTTATAGCCGGAAACCAAGTTAAACGGAGCGGGACCGTTGTCGATGTTGTGACCGTACGTGTACGCCGCGAGGAAGCTCAAATTTTTCGAGGCGCGCTTCGTAGCTTTCAACTGCAGAGAATGATAAACGCCCCACCCTGCGGTCGTAAGTTCCTGAATGATCCCAAGATTCGGCGTGACTGCCGGCGGAGTGCCAACGTTGATGTTGCCGATCTCATACGAAAGGTCGTGGCTCACTGATCCGACATAGCCGGCTTCGACCGTAAAGGAAGACCCAAGCTCGCGCTGCAGCGTGAGATTGTAGAGCTGCGAGTAGCCGGTTCTCATGTTGGGATTGACGTAGTAAGTGGTTTCCAAACTGCCATTGGTAATGGTCGACGTGGGTATACTCGACGCTCCGGGCGGGATATTAATGGTGGTGTTACGCGGGACTCCGACGTCGAGGATGTAAGGAAAAGGCAGGCCGTTGGAAAGCGAATCGAAGTACGCTGCCTGGTCCGCGAATGGGTAGTTCTTCGTCAGGAAGTCTTCACGCCCGTCGTTCTCAGGGGAGTAGAACAGGCCGTAGCCCGCCCTAATCACCGTCTTTGGCGTCACTTGATATGCAATTCCGACGCGTGGAGCGAAATCGTTCCAGCGGGAATTCATGAGCGCTCTGGAGTTTGAACCGCGCCCGGCGAGCAGGATGCTGTCGCTCGCAGGATTGTAGTTGGATTCATCATTGTTCGCCTCGGTGTAAGGCGCCTGAAATTCGTAGCGGATGCCGTAGGTGACGGTAAGCTTCTGGCTGAACTTGAAAGTGTCCTCCACGTAATACGCCATCTCCCAGCTCTTCGTATGAGGGTTGGTCAGCTGCAATCCGATGTAAGTGTCGTAGGGCAAACCCAGAAGCAGGTCCGCGATGTCCGTGCCGCCGTTCCCGTAAAAAGCATTCGGGTTGAAGTAGGCGTAAGTGGGATCGCTCGTCAACGCGCAATAGAAGCTGCAGTAGTATTGGAAGCCGGTTGGGAAAAGCGAAAATATCGGATGTGAGTTCAAGAAGCGGAAGTCGCCGCCAAAATGGATTTCATGCCTTCCCAGCCCGCTCAGTGTGACGTTGTCCTCGGCCTGGAAATTGCGATCCTCGATGTAAAAAGGCTTGTACGTCGAACCCCCTGTGAAGTAGCCCGCACCGAGTTCAATGTACGGATAGGCGTCGGTCGCCGGAAATCCCGGAACGGCGATATTGCCCACGCCATACTCGGTGGAATAATCATGGCCGTTCATCAGGCTGTACTGCGCCTGAGTGTAACGGGTGTATCCGAACCGGGCTTCATTGACGAACCTGTCGTTGAAGAGGTGCGTTTCGGTGACGGAAAGGCCTTGAGTGTTCACAGTTTCGTTGTTTCCGAAGTCGTTGTCGGCGCCGTCCGGCACAACCGTAGCGCCGTAGAATGGCGAATCGTCAAGGATGCTTTGGGAGTTGTAGTGATACACAACGGCCAAGCGATCCTTGCTCGAAATGTTGAGATCGAAACGGCCGTCCGCGTTCCGGCCGTTCGTGCTGGTAGGAGTGTCGCCCTGAAAATTTCTGTACCATCCGTTGTCCACGCCGGGAAGATTGGGCTTCGGGAAAAAGTCCATCAGCGTGTTGAGGCCGGCTTTGCTCACGCGATCCGCGGGAATCGTATCGTTGGGAAACGGCGCGGAGCAAGTGGCGAAACACGCGGCTGACACGTTCGGATCGAACAGCTTGATGTAGATCGGCGGATTCGTTGCCGACGGATTTGCGGGCGATCCTGGATCCAGCATGTTTGAAAAGTCGATGTCGCCATTGGGAAGAAACTGAATTTGGTTGCTGGGTGGAACGGAGTCGAGCGACGTGTAAGGGTTGGTTTGCCGATATTCCTCGTAGCTGCCGAAGAAGAATGCCTTGTTTTTCTTGATCGGACCGCCGAGCGTACCGCCGTAATTGTTGAGATTAAGTTGCGACGGGATGCCTTTGGCCCCAAACGAGAACTGCTCGGCTGCCCCGAAACTTGGGCGATTGAATTCGTAGACGTCGCCGTGATACGCATTGGCTCCGGATTTCGTCTCCACGGAAACCACGCCACCGGCCGCTCTTCCATACTGGGCCGAATAGGCAGAAGTCAGAACCTTGAACTCTTGGACCGCATCTACGCTGGGCGTGACCGTAATGTCCTGGGTGCGGTTCGTCGTGGTTTCCACGCCGTCGACCAGAACGGAATTAGAATATTCACGTTGGCCGTTAATCGCGAAGTTGAAGGAGTTCGTGTTCCCCGCGCCCGGCGCAACGCCGGCCGTTAGCGCAGTGAGAGAATAGAAATTTCGATTCGGATCGCCCAGAAGCGGCAAATTGAGAATGTCCTGGGTCTGGATCACCTCTCCGGTTGAAGCGGTCTCGGTCTGCAGCATTGTGGGCGCAGAGGTCACGGTTACAACAGTGTTGACAGCGCCGACCGTCATCTGGAAATCCAGAAGCTGCTTTTGATCTACCGCGATCAAGACGTCGCCGATCGAAACGGTATCGAAACCGGTCTTGGTGATCGCAACCGTGTAGGTGCCGGGCGGCAGATTGAGGATGGCGTAATCGCCTAGCCCATCTGTCGTGGACGAGTACATCACCCCCGTGCTCTGGTTTGTGGCGTCAGCCTTAGCATCCGGAACTGAGGATTTTGAAGGGTCGGTGACGTGGCCGTAGATCGACCCTGTAGTGGCTTGGGCCCGTGCCGATTGCGTCGCGAACAGGGCGACGATCAGCAAACCGCACACCAGTGATACCCCTCGCAAGCACTTCTTCATGACCACCCTCTCTCTTGCCGGCTATGAAATGGCCAAAGCCAGGCAGCGAAAAGCTACCAACACGGCCCAATACGCGCAATTTCGTGCGCATTTATCATGGATATGAGCACGACGTCAACATTAATTGCGTGGGTGTAGCGAATTTTCTGGGCGCCGGTGGCCAATTGGGCACGGCAGCACTCGAGCCAGCCCTTCGCTCAAAAGTCACCAATCCGCGGTTTGCGCGGTATTCGCCTTGCCGCCGCGCGATTCCGCCCGAGAACAGAAGCACTGCGTCTGAGTGCGACCGCTCGCCTAAGGGCTTTGCACACTCCGCCGCGGCGACGTCGAATGGCCGGCAAACGCCGCGTCGCCGTCCTCGTAGACTTGGCGTACAATCGCACGGGCCGCGAAGCTACCGCCCGACTGCGTCCAGGCGTCTAAACGTGGCGGCAGGGTGACAGGAGGCGCGAAATGCGAATTTCGAAGTTGGCGGCATACGGGATGAGGGTGACGGCGCTCGGACTGGTTGTGGCCGGAGTCCTCTCTTCGGACTCCTATGGGCAAGGGGACAAGGACAAGAGGCCGAGCCCGCCGGCTCACGCGGAATGGAAATTTGTGGACGGCAAAACCATCGTCGTCGATTACTCGAGCCCGCGGATGAAAGGACGCAAGATCTATGGAGACCTCGTACCTTACGGCGAAGTGTGGCGCACGGGCGCGAACGAGGCAACAACGTTTGTCACCGACACGGATCTTTCGGTTGGCGGCAAGGCCGTTCCCGCGGGCAGGTACACGCTATTCACCATTCCCGATAAAAATAAGTGGACGCTGATCATCAGCACGAAGACCGGCGAATGGGGAATTCCCTACCCCGGCGAGGGCAGCGATCTGATTCGCGCAGACATGAAAATTGCAACCCTTCCCGCTTCTGAGGAAAATTTTACGATCTCGTTCGTGAAAGGCGCGATTGGCACCACGATGCGCGTGGATTGGGAAACTACGCGGGCGTATATTGAAATTTCACGGCAAAAATAATGGGCGGACAATTTCAAAGGGATGAAAAGGTGAGGTGTGAGATGAAAGATATGCCAGGCAAGAATGTTCGAATCGCGATCGCGCTGGTATTCGGAGTCGCGCTGGCCGTTGCAGCCTCAGCCGCGATTTATGCGGCAACGCAGCCGCCGGCCGAGGGGAGCGTGGCGCCTGACTTTGCGCTGTCGTCGCAGGAAGCCAAGACGGTCGACCTGCACGATTTTCGCGGCAAGTGGGTGGTTCTATATTTCTATCCGAAAGATTTCACCAGCGGCTGCACGCTGGAAGCACACAACTTTCAGCGGGATCTGGCGCAGTACGAGAAGCTCGACGCCGTGATTCTCGGCGTGAGCGTGGATACGGCGGATTCGCACAAGCAGTTCTGCACAAAGGAAGGACTGAACTTCAAGCTGCTCGCGGACACGGATCACAAGGTTTCGGCCATGTACGGCTCAACGATGGACTACAAGGGCGCGACGTATGCCGCGCGCAACACGTTTTTGATTAATCCGAAGGGCGTTATCGTCAAGGAATACATCGGCGTGGACCCGAGCAAGCACAGCGAAGAAGTGCTCGCCGCGCTCGCCGATCTGCAGAAGTCAAATATGAAATAGGGGCACGGCAGGCCTTTCAATCGGATAGGCCGAGCGGAAAGGACGACGGAGGGACGGTAATGAAACCACGTCTTGCGGTAGCTATGTGTGCTTTTATTCTCGCGATGCCCTGCTTCGGCCAGGACGCGAAAGATGTGGTCGTTCCGGGCGAAAACCTTGTCGTCGATGGCATCCCGCCGATTCCGGTTTCGCTCGCAGAAGATGTGGGACGCTACGGGAACTTTCGCTCGGCCACGATCAGCAGTTGGCATCCGGCGAAACGTGAAATGCTGATTGGCACGCGGTTTGCCGATACCGTGCAGGTGCATCTGGTGAAAGGGCCGGGCGCGGAGCGATCGCAGGTCACATTTTTTCGCGATGCGGCCCGCGGCGCGCTCTTTCAGCCGACCAACGGAGACTCGTTCATCTTTACGAAGGATCGCGGCGGCGATGAGTTTTATCAATTCTACCGCTACGATTTCTCGACCGGAGCGATCACGCTTCTTACCGACGGAAAATCGCGCAACACCGGGCCCGTGTGGTCGAACTCCGGCGAACAAATCGCCTATGGCTCGACGCGACGCAATGGCGCCGATGTTGACCTCTACCTCGAAGACCCTGCCGATCCAAAAACCGACAAGATGCTGGCCAAAATGACCGGAGGCGGATGGAGCGCGCTCGATTGGTCGCCCGACGACCGCACGATTCTTCTCCTGGAAAACATTTCGGCGAATGAAAGTTATCTGTGGTTGTGCGACGCTGCTTCGGGGGCGCTGACGCCGATCACGTTGCGGCCTCCGGTGGGCGAACAGATTGCTTACAACGGCGGCCAGTTCAGCAAGGACGGCAAAGGGATTTACACCGTCACGGACAAGGATTCTGAATTCCTGCGGCTCACTTACATCGATCTGGCGACGAAGCAGCACACGTATCTGACGGAAAAAATCCCGTGGGACGTGGACAATTACCGGTTGTCGAAGGACGGCGCGAAGATTGCCTTCGCGACGAACGAAGACGGCATCAGCGTCTTGCACCTGATGGACACGGCGTCGCGGCGCGAGTTGGCGGTTCCGAAATTGCCGGCCGGCGTGATTTCGGATCTGCGCTGGCACAAGAACAACCGCGACCTGGCATTCGTGATCAATTCCGCGCGCTCGCCGGCCGACGTGTATTCGCTCGACGCCAGCACGGGTAAAGTCGAGCGCTGGACGTACAGCGAAACCGGCGGTGTCAACACCGAGGCGTTCCCGGAGCCGCAGATCATTCACTGGAAAACGTTCGACGGGCGCACGATCTCCGGATTCCTTTACGCGCCGCCGGCAAAATTCAGCGGCAAGCGGCCGGTGGTCGTGGACATCCATGGCGGGCCGGAAGGCCAGTCGCGGCCGACGTTCCAAGGCGAGCTGAATTATTTTGTTGAAGAGCTGGGCGTGACGCTGATTCAGCCGAACGTGCGCGGCTCGACGGGCTACGGCAAATCGTTTCTGGCGCTCGATAATGGAATCCTGCGCGAAGGCTCGTACAAAGACATCGACGCGCTGTTCGATTGGATCGGCGCGCAGCCGCAACTCGATTCCGAGCGGATCATGGTGATGGGCGGAAGTTATGGCGGGCACATGACGTTGGCAGTTTCGACCTTCTATAGCAACCGGATTCGCTGCTCATTCGATATTGTGGGCATGTCGAACCTGGTCACGTTTCTCGAACACACGCAGGCTTACCGCCGCGATCTTCGACGCGTGAAATATGGCGACGAGCGCGATCCCAAAATGCGCGAATTCCTGGAACGCATCGCGCCCATGAACAACACGGAGCGGATCAAGAAGCCGATGCTCGTCGTGGCCGGAAAAAACGATCCGCGCGTGCCCGCAAGCGAATCGCAGCAAATTGTGGAAGCGCTAAAGAAAAACGGCACGCCGGTGTGGTTTCTGATGGCCAACGACGAAGGGCACGGCTTCGCGAAAAAGAAAAACTCGGATTTTATGTATGATTCAGCCGTCGAATTTATGAAGACATATCTGCTGAATTAGCCGAACGACTCGATGGCTGCTCGGAGCGCCAAGTGTCCCGTGCGGCGGCTGCTGCGAAGAATGAACTGCGCGGTTCCCCAGTGGTCTACGTAGTTCCGCCGAAGCGCGGGCGATGAGAATGGAATACAATGGCGCGCAATGGCGGCAGCAGCGGAAATCCATCTCGGCACATCGGCGTTCACCGCAGCGGGATGGGAAGGCACGTTCTATCCCCCGGGACTCAAGCCTGCGGATTATCTGGGCCACTACGCGACGCAATTCGGCTCGGTGGAAGTGGACAGCACGTTCTACCGGATCCCCTCGGCGCAAATGGTGAAACGCTGGGAGGCCGTGACGCCGAAGGGGTTCATATTTGCCGCGAAGGTGCCGCAGATCATTACGCACGAAAAAGTCCTGAAGGATGCGGGGGCGGAGCTGAAAGAGTTTCTCGGCGTGATGGACTTGCTCGGCGAAAAACTTGGCCCGCTGCTATTTCAATTTCCCTATTTCAATAAAAAAGCGTTCGCCAAGCCGGAAGAGTTCGTCGAGCTCCTGATTCCCTTTCTCGATACCCTGCCGAAGGGCTATCGATTCGCAGTTGAAATCCGCAACAAGAACTTTCTGATTCCAGAGTATATGGAAGCGCTGCGGCAACGAAAGATCGCCATGGCGCTGATCGATCACCCGTGGATGCCGTTTGCTTCAGATTGGTTTCAGCGCTGCGATCCGGTAACCGCGGATTTTGCCTATATTCGCTGGCTCGGCGA
>DASPVY010000063.1:0-4166 GCA_035622115.1 Candidatus Acidiferrales bacterium | reverse complement strand
TCGAGCGCGCGTCATTCACAGTTTAGCGCAAATCGCCGCGCCAAATTGGACGCTTCGGGCACCTTTGAGGCCGAATCCTTGCACCTCCCGCGCACCCTGTGATAGCGTTCCGGGATGTCTGGACCGCAACCCACTGTGAGCCAACGCTTTGCCGGCTGAGATCCTGAAAGTCACGCCAGAAGCGCCTGAGCAACGCGTCGTGGACTACGCAGCAAGCTTCATCCAGCGCGGCCGCGTCGTGGGCACGCCCACCGACACCTTCTACGGACTCTGCGCCGATCCATTTAATTTGGCGGCAATCGGCCGCGTGTACGAGGTGAAGGGCCGCCCGGAATCGAAAGCGCTGCCGATACTCGTCAATTCGGTCGAGCAGGCGGTTGGGTTGGTCCGCGACATCCCCGACAGTTTTCTGAATTTGGCGAATCGCTACTGGCCCGGCGCGCTGACGATTGTTCTCGAAGCCACGCACCGGATTCCCCTCAAAGTTACCGGAAACACGGGCCGAGTCGCCGTACGGTGGGCAAATTCGAAAGTGACCAGCGAGATTATCGATGCCGTGGGCGGACCGATCACGGGCACGAGCGCGAATCTTTCCGGCATGCCAGCATGCACCAACGCCGCCGACCTATTGATGCAGCTCGGGGACCGGCTTCCACTCATTCTCGATGCAGGAGACACCCGCGCGGTGGTGCCGTCGACGATCGTGCGGCTCGAAGGCGATGAGTGGATGATTATTCGGGAAGGCGCAATCTCGGAAGCGGACATCGAGAAGACTCTAAACGCGTGAACAGCGGAACTGTTCGACGCGATTTGCCGCGGTGGTGTACTCAACGATTCGGAACCGAACGATATTCGAGCGTTTGCAGAAAATCATAATCTCCCGTCGGCGATAACGGCCCCATCACCAGCGTGTCGCGATAGACGCAAACATTGTCCACGTACCAAAGATTCAGGTAAGGCAGATCGTCTGCAACAATCCGCTGAATATCGAATAGGATTGCGCGGCGCTTTTCCCGGTCGGATTCGACGCGCGCGCGATCGAGAAGCGTGTCTAGCACCGGATTGCGATAATGCCCGCGGTTGGCTCCATCCGGCGGAAACTTGTGCGAGCTGAAAACGAACTCGAAAATGTCGGGGTCATTGTTTCCGCCCACCCAGCGTTGCGTATAGAGCTGAAAGCTGCCGTGCGAAATATCGGAATAAAACGTCGCGAATTCCTGTGGGCGTAATTCCAGCGCGATCCCAACGCGCTTCCACTGATCCTGCAGAACCTCGGAATAAAGACGCGTCGATTCGTCCATCGAGGTCTTGAGAGACAGATGAAAACGCACGCCATCCTTGCCGCGCGGCAGGCCCGCAGCGTCAAAAAGAGATTCCGCGCGGGCTGGATCGTAATTGTAAGCAGGCACGTCGCCGTCATAGGCCCAATGGTTGGGAGGGAGCAGGCTCGAAGCGAGGCGCGCCTGTCCGCGCAACAAATATTGAACCAGGGACTTTCGATCGGTGGCGTACGCAAGGCCTTGGCGGACGTCGCGCTCGGCCAGCAACGGATCTTGGAAATTGAAAGCGATATATGCGAGTGAGGTTCCGGGCGAGTCTGCCACTTTGATGCCCGAATATTTCCCGAGAGCGACGACCATATCCGGTGACAGGGAATCCAGCGCGATATCCGCGGAGCCTTTGCGGAGTTCAAGCGCGCGCACGGTTGCATCCGGAACGATGCGGAAGCGCACGGGCGAGGCTTTGGGGACACTCCCGAAATATTGATCGTTGCGGTCGAGAATGATTTCAAGATCCGGTTCCTGGCTCACGAACCGAAACGGCCCCGAACCGATGGGATGCTGCGCCAGCTCAGGCCCCGATCCGCGCGGAACAATTCCAATTCCAGGACGCGATAAATTCCAGAGAAAAGAAGCATACGGTTCGCGGAGGTGAAAAACGACTGTCGATGCGTCCGTCGCATCGACTGACGAGACCATGCGGAACGACGCGCGCTTTGCCGTTTTGATCTTGCCGCTCAAGATTGAGTCAAACGTAAATTTCACGTCCGCGGAATCGAGCGGCGCGTCATTATGAAACTTCACGCCCCGGCGCAAGTGGAATACGTAGGTCAGCGGATCGGGCGTGTCCCAGCTCTCGGCGAGATCGGGGACGATATTCAGACTTGCGTCGTGCGCGACGAGGCTGCTGAAGATCAGATCGTGCAGATGCTGGGACCACGCGTCTGTGCCGATGCGCGGGTCGAGATTCACGGGCGCGGACTCGATCAGGAAATTTACAGTGCTCGAGCGCGTCGCCGATTGGCTGTTGGTGCCACATCCCGCCGCGACGACAAACGCCAAGAGAGAGCACGAGAACGAAAGCCGGCAATTTCTGACGAACTCAAGCCGGCGCATAGCACACTTTACCGAGAATGGCGGGCCGGCGCGCTCCCGTCGCCGACGGCAAATTATTTGGCCGGCGATGGAAGGTTTCGTAGGCAAGGATTGCGAAGGCGAAAGCCTCCTTCGCTGCAGACGGCACGCGGAAATCGGCGGAAGTCCGCACCGACACGCGCGGCAATTCGGCCGCGAGTTGAGCCATGATGAGTGGATTCTCGGTTCCGCCGCCAGAAACAATCAGATCGTCAATTTTCGCACGGCGGAAAACGAATGAGTGAAGAGCCGCCGCGATTGAAAGCGGCGTGAGTACAGTGGCGGTACGAATTAAATCCTCGGGCGCGGCCCGATGCGCCTTGCCCCATTGCAAGATCCGCGCCGCAAAGACCTCGCCAAACTGCTCGCGTCCGGCGGTTTTCGGAGGCCTGATCGAGAAATAAGGATCGCGGAGCAGGCGATCGAGCAACGATGGGATCAATCGTCCGCGAAGCGCGAGGCGGGCGCCGCGATCGAAATTTTCGCGCCCGCGCGTGAAATGCCGTACGAGCGCGTCGACGACCATGTTGCCGGGGCCTGTGTCGAAAGCGAAGACGCCGGCGGGTTTCGCCGCGGCCGGTATGACCGTCACGTTTGCGATGCCGCCGATATTCAATACCGCCCGGCCGCGCTTTGCATCACGGAAAAGCGCGTAATCCACGAATGGAACGAGCGGCGCCCCCTGGCCTCCCGCGGCAATATCGGCCGGCCGAAAGTCGGCAATCGTCGTGATTCCGGTAAGCGCGGCGATGATCGCGGGCTCGCCAACTTGCATTGTCGACGCGACCTTGCCGACTCCCGGGAATTTCGAACTCCGGCCTTGATGATAAATCGTCTGGCCGTGCGAGCCGATGAGCGCGATCTCGCGCGGCGCAATCCCGAACTCTTTGCAAGCGGCGAGCGCAGCCCGCGCAAAAACCTCGCCGACCGCGAAATTGAGCTGGCTGATCTCTGCCGAGCTGGCGGCAGCCAGATTGGCAATGCGAAGAATCGATTGGCGCACGGCGCGCGGGTAGGGAACTTCGCAAAACGCTTCGAGGTTCGCCGACAAACGCGGTGGCGCGCCGGAAATGCGCGCCAGCGCCACGTCAATTCCATCCGCCGACGTTCCCGACATCAGCCCGAGCACGCGCAGCGCCCTTTCGCGCCCGTTACCTCTCTTCATGAAACCTGCTTCTTTAGCGCCGCCAGAAGGTTGAGCGCTTCAATTGGCGTGAGTTGATTGAGGTCGGCGCTGCGCAAAGCGTCAAGCACCGACTGGTCGAGCGGCGAGAACATCGTCTGTTCGGGCGCCGCTGCCCCCGGAGTCAGTTCCTCGCTGACTTTGTGCTCGCTCGTTTCGTGGCGCCGCAAAACCTCGCGGGCGCGCTCGATAACGCCTGCGGGCAAACCAGCCAGCCGCGCGACTTCGATGCCGTAGCTCTTATCGGCGCTGCCGGCTTCGACACGCCGCAAAAAGATAATCTCGTTGCCGGCTTCGCGCACCGATACGTGCACATTTCGCACGCCGGGAACCAGCCGTTCGAGTTCCGTGAGTTCATGATAGTGCGTCGCAAATAACGTTCGCGGGCGCGCGCCAGCTTCGAGAGCTTCGACGACCGCCCAGGCAATGGACAATCCGTCAAACGTTGCCGTACCGCGTCCAACTTCGTCGAGCAGAACGAGGCTCGCAGACGTGGCCGTGTTCAGGATCGCCCCGACCTCGCTCATCTCAACGAGAAATGTCGAGCGCCCGCGCGCAAGATTGTCCGA
>DASPVY010000062.1:0-4132 GCA_035622115.1 Candidatus Acidiferrales bacterium | reverse complement strand
CGCCGGCTCGGCTGACCGGCACATGCGATTCCTTCGCAGGCTTCCGGTCGATCCGATGACCGGGAAAGCGGAATGGGGCCTGCGCTCGGTCCAGGACGACCCGGATTCGACAAGCTGGGGCGGACAGGATGTGTTTGACGTCTTTTCGGAATCGACGGGAACGGCGCTTGATGGCACGAAGTATTCGGAGTGGTAGCCGGAGCATCGGAATGTTGGCTCGACTGAACGCAAAACGAAATCTGAGATCGAGGGAGCGAGGCTTCACGATCATCGAGCTGATGATTGTAATCACGATCATCATGATACTGATGACGATCGCCGCGGGCCGCTACACGCAATCGGTGCTGCGCGCGAAAGAGACAGCCCTTCACCAGGATCTTTTCGTAATGCGGTCGGCGATCGATCAATACACGCTCGACAAAAAACAGCCGCCGCAATCGCTCGATGATCTGGCTTCCCAAAACGGTAGCAGCGGATCGGGCTATCTGCGTGAAGTGCCGGTAGACCCGATGACCCGCGAAAAAGACTGGTCTACGGACACCTGCGACACGATTTTGACTCCGGAACAGCTTGCGGGCGGCGGAATCTGCGACGTGCACTCGCGCTCCACCGCAGTCTCTCCCTTCGAAAACACGCCGTACAGCACCTGGTAATCTCCGCGATTGAATTGGCGACTCGCGTTCATTGAGATCGAGCGCCCGGGCACGCGCGCTTCTACCATCGGACTAAGCCCTCAGGATCTTCAACGAGGACGACTTCATACTTATCCAACATCGGCATCAAAACGTTCTCCAGCTCGGTCTTCCAGAGCTCGCCTTCGTAGAATCTCGCTTTCATCGGCTCGCGCGAGGCCGGATCGGGAAAGCCACGCATGAAAAAGAACGTGTCGGGATCTTCCATCGACAGGAATGGCCCCAGAATTTTCATTCCGATTTCGGCGTGCGCTGGAATCGATTTGTGCCGAAAGATGTCGAGAAACTTAGAGCGACAGCCCGGCTTGGTCTTATAAGTCCGCATTTCGATGATCATCGCGAGCCTTTCTCGTCGGTAAATGAGGCACCTGAACACGGCGACTCGAACGTTGCCGCCGCGATTGGGTAACCACGGTTGATTCGATGCGTTAGGGTTGGCCGCTGGATTCACTCCAGCCGCGACTCAGCTGGCGTCCCATTTGCCACACGCAGACGATCGTCAACGCGACCAGTAGGCCGCCCAGCGCCCAGCGATGCAGCAGTAGTTTGCCTACGCCGAACAGAGCCGAGTAAACCATCGTCGTGCCGAGAATCCAACAATACAAGTTTCGGCCGAGGTCGCGCGTAGGAGCGATTTCGGGCGCGAGCGCGGCGACGGGCGCCCATCCTGTGATTTGCGGCCGAACTTTCCTGTAAAATGCGACGAGAACCACTTCCCTCTCCGGCCTCGTAAGGAAAGTTACCGCTATCCACACGATGGAAGTGACCAGCGTGGTGGCGAGAGCGGTTTTTGCGAACACGACGGTTGCGGAACCCGTGAAAAACTCCGGCCGACCCGTCAGCGCGGTGGACAGCCCTGGCCAATTTAATCCCAGCGTGACCGCCAGCGCCGTGATCATTGCAGAAATTTCGCTCCACGCGTTGATCCGCCACCAATACCAGCGCAACAGATAAACGCTGCCCGTTCCCGCGCCAAGCTGAAGGACGACCTGCCATCCCGTGCGAATCGACGCGAGATGGGCTGAAATGTAGCCCGTCCCGGCGACGAGAAGAAGCGTGACGAATTGCGAAACGTGGACGTAATGGCGTTCGCTGGCTTGGCGCTTCACAAAGCGGCGATAGAAATCCTCGACCAGATATGAAGTGCCCCAATTCAGCTGAGTGGCGATCGTAGACATGAACGCAGCGAGGAAGCCAGCAAGGATGATGCCCCGCAGCGCGTGCGGGACGTGCTGAGTGACGATCAACATGTAGCTGCTCTCCGGGTTCTTCAGACCGGGATAGAGAACGATGGCGGCAAGTCCGGTCAAAATCCACGGCCAGGGACGCAGCGCATAGTGGGCGACGTTGAACCAGAGAACGGAGAGCAGCCCCTGACGTTCGTCGCGCGCGCTGAAGATGCGCTGCGCAACATAGCCGCCGCCTCCGGGCTCAGCTCCCGGATACCAAAATGCCCACCACTGGATGCCGAGGTAGACAACGAAGGTAATGACGGGCAGCGTCCATAACGCTTCGCTCGCAAAGCCGCGCGAAAAATCGGGGAGAAACGCGAGCGGATCCGAGGCGCCATTGGCAACGCGCAGCGCAGCGATTCGGGCGATCATCTTTTCCATACCGCCGGCAGCGGCGACCGCGTAGTACGCGACGCCGATCACGATCGCCATTTTCAGCACGAATTGAAATAGATCCGTCCAAAGCACGCCCCAAAGCCCGCCGAGGGACACGTACACGCCGGTGAACGGAATCAGAAAGAAGATGCAAATGATCAGCGCGCGGCCATCGGTGCCTGAAAACACCGGGCCGAAAATGCCGGCGAGCGCTTTCGAGAATCCGTTCAGCAGCGGCCAGCTTTCCATATTCGGCCCGAGAGTTGTGCCGACGATCCCGATCATCGCCTTGGTGACCCATCCGAGAATCAGGCAGTTCATCATCAGGCCGAGGTACACAGCGCGGAAACCACGGAGGAACGCGGCGGGTTTCCCGGAATAGCGTATCTCGGCGAATTGAACGTCGGTCATCAGGCCAGAGCGGCGCCAAAGGCGCGCGAAGAGAAATACGGTCATCATCCCGGAGAGCAAAAAAGCCCACCACAGCCAATTCCCCGCTACGCCCTGCGTGTAAACGAGACCAGCGACAAGCAAGGGAGTATCCGCCGCAAAGGTAGTGGCGACCATCGACGTGCCCGCAAGCCACCAGGAAACCTTGCGACCGGAGACAAAATAGTCTTCCGTCGTCCGGCTCGAGCGACGGCGAAAATACAGGCCGACGAGAAGAGTGATCGCGAGGTATCCCGCAATCACCGACCAATCGAGAACAGACATTGTTCGGCGAGTTTATCGCACGCTGGCGTGTAGAAAAGCGGAAGATTGCGGTGACGCGAGCGTTGCCGGAGGCCGGCGGATCGGGGCGGCCGGCTCCGAGCATACAGTTCGACGCGCGAACTCGTGCTGTGCGCCGCTGCTCGATACGGGGAATTTGTGTACATCGAGGTTGAAATTCATTTAGTTCGCCGACGCCACAGTGAGGAGAAAACGATGTGGAGAGGCCGAGTCTGTTCCCGCCGGGCCGAGTTAGGGGGACGAATCTTATCGCCGCCGATAAGTGCCGACTTCAATCGCGTCGCTAATTAGAAGCTTGTGGTCGCTGGTGATCGCGACTTTCCAGACCTGAGGGCTGGGCGTCAATCCCGGGCTCGCGCAATCGAGACGAATGTGCTGCGAGTCCGGAAAATCGTAACGGCACTCGCGATGCTCACGCGGGCTGATCATAGTCAAAGTGCCGTCGGGATTGAACTGCAAAGTTTCGTTCGTCCCGTGGACTTCTTCCCAATCGCCGACGATTTCGCCTTTCAAATATTCGCTGGCATCGTGACGACATCCCTGCAGAAACGCACAGACGCCGGCAACGATGAGCAGACTCCGCTTAAACGATGCAGGTCTGCTATTCTTCATTGACGCACCTCGCTGGCGCGACCGCTAGCTCCGACTTTCGCGCCCTAGGGTTGGGATTCCTGCAGAAGGACAACGTCGGAATCGGTGTGCCCACGCAGGATGCCAAGACTCCGGCCGTCCGGCGACCAATGAAAGGAAAGGATTTGCTCCCGGTTGAAGTTGGTGATCTGGCGTCCCGGCGAACCGGTAAGCGGCTGAACCCAGATATTGTCCACGCCGTTCTGGCGAATGCCGTAAGCGAGTGCCTTTCCGTCCACAGTGAACTGCGCCGCGGTGGAGATCCGAGGATCAACATCCAGCAAGCGCGGCGACTTTAGTGTGGCGAGGTCCAACAATGCAACCTTCTCGATGCCGCTTTGCGTCTCCGAGGTGAGAACTTCCACCAGATAAGCCAAAGTCTGGCCGTCAGGTGAAATGGCTAACTCGTGGCCCACCAAAATCGCATGAGGAACGGCGCTACCGGAAACCGGTTCTGGCCGTGCAGATCCA
>DASPVY010000061.1:0-4516 GCA_035622115.1 Candidatus Acidiferrales bacterium | reverse complement strand
TCCGACGCCCGCGCCCACCCTCCGTGCGCAACTCGATGCGCTCGCCGACGATTGCACGATCGCGGCGGTGAAAATCGGGATGCTGGGAACGAAGGCGAATGCCGTGGCCGTGGCGGAATTCCTCGACAAACACAAGTTCGTACATGTGGTGCTGGATCCCGTGACCAAGCCGACGGCCGGAATGGCGGAGTTGATCGACGAATCCGGTTTGAAATTTCTGCGCGACGAATTTATCCGGCGCGCGACGCTCATCACTCCGAATATTCCGGAAGCCGAGCTGTTGGCCGGGATTCCCGTGAAAGATGTGAACGACATGAAGGCGGCGGCGCTGAAGCTGGCGGAACAGGGAGCGAAGGCCGTGATCGTTACCGGTGGACACCTCGAAAAGCCTGTGGATGTCTTACTGGAGGGCGGCGTGGTATCGCCGCTTGCTGGGGAAGCGGTGAAGAGCGAGAACACCCACGGCTCCGGTTGTACGTTCTCGTCCGCGATCGCTGCGCAATTGGCGCTGGGGCAGCAGCTACACGAAGCTGCGATTCTGGCGAAAGCGTACGTGACCAAGGCCATCGAGAAGAGCTTCTCGATCGGCAAGGGACATGGGCCGCTGAATCATTTTTTCCGGTTTTATCAGGAGCCGCCGACGCGCGGTGTCCACGAAGTTCCTCAACACGGATTGCACCCCGCAGCAGAACCCGCCGCTCACTAATCAATCGACAGACTCCCATGGCACCGCACCGATGGCGGACGTCGCCGCGAACATTTTAGCTACAACGCGGGCTTTTACGCGCGGGCGGCGGCGCCGCGATGAAAGACGGGGCGGCCGGCGACGATGGCGGCGATGGGCGCGCCGCGGAATTCGCGGCCGTCGAAAGGAGTATTGCGCGAGCGGCTGGCGGAATCGGCGGCGTGAAAAGTCCATTTCAGATCTGTGGAGAAGATCGTGACATCGGCGGGCGAGCCGGCGGCGAGTTTGCGTTCGATGCCGAGAACGCGCGCTGGACCCGTGGTAAAAAGCTCGACGAGGCGCATGAGAGAAATGCGCTTGGTGTGGACGAGTTCGGCCAATCCGAGAGCGAGCGCGGTTTCGAAGCCGGTGATGCCGAATGGGGCGCGATCGAATTCGACATCCTTGCTCGCGGGATGATGCGGAGCGTGATCGGTGGCAATGGCGTCGACGGCGTCCTCGGCAAGGCCCTGAAGCAAGGCATCGCGATCGTCGCGTGAGGCGAGCGGTGGATTCATTTTGTAGTTCGTGTCGTAGACCACATCCTCATCAATCAACGTGAAATGGTGCGGGGTGACTTCACACGTGACCGCGAGGCCTTTTGCCTTCGCAGCACGGACGTGATCGAGTGAAGCGCGCGTGGAAAGATGTGCGATGTGCAGGCGCGCGCCGGTAAGCGCGGCGATCTCGACGTCGCGCCCCGCGCATATCGATTCCGATTCAGCCGGAATTCCCTTCAAACCGAGGCGAATCGAGCGGGGCCCTTCGCGCATGACGCCGCCCGCGGCGAGCGAGCGATCCTCGCAATGGTCGATGACGGGCAGACCGAGCGAATTGCAATAGTCCATCACCTGGCGCATGAGTTTGGCCGTGGCGACGGGTTTGCCGTCGTCGCTCACGGCGACGATTCCCGCCTCCTGCATGCCTGCAATTTCCGCGAGAGCTTCGCCCTGGCTGCCGATGGACGCGGCGCCGATGGGCCAGACGAGCACGCTGCCGGCTGCCGCGGCGCGCTCGACAATCGAGCGCGTGACGGCGGCGTTGTCGTTCACAGGCTGCGTATTGGGCATGCAGCAAATGGCCGTGAAACCGCCGCGAGCAGCCGCACGCGTGCCGGATTCGATCGTTTCGGAAATTTCCTGGCCGGGCTCGCGCAGGTGGCAGTGCAAATCGATGAAGCCCGGAGCGACGATCGAGCCTGCGGCGTTCAGAACTTCGGCGTCGGGCGCCGAGAGATTCGCGCCAATCTTCGCGATGCGCTCACCGTCGAGCAAAACATCGGCAACCGCGTCCGTGCCGCTCGCTGGATCGATTACGCGACCCCCTTTGATGAGAATCATGCCGGATAGTCCTTTGCCGGGTGCGGAGCGTCGGGCGGCGCGCCGCTCACGAGATGGAACAGCAAGGCCATGCGGACGGCGAGGCCGTTGGTGACCTGCTCGAGAATGCAGGATTGCGGGCCATCCGCGACCGCTGGATCAATTTCGAGGCCGCGAATCATGGGGCCGGGATGCAGCACGATCGCATCGGGCTTTCCGCGACGCAGGCGTTCGGGAGTGAGCTGGTAGCGGAGAACGTAATCGTCCATTGAAATCGGAGGCTCGTGAATGCGCTCGGATTGCACGCGAAGAACCATCACGACATCGGCGCCTTCGAGAGCTTCTTCAATGCGCGCCACTCGGCGAATATTGGGCGCCAGGCATTCGAGTTCCTTCGGCAGCCACATCGCCGGGCCGCAAAGCGTGAAGTGGACGCCGAATCGCGAAAGCAGATGAATATTCGAGCGCGCCACGCGGCTGTGGAGAAGATCGCCGAGTATCGTGACGCGCAGATTTTCCAGGCGCCCTTTGCGGTCGCGAATCGTCAGCGCGTCGAGAAGCGCTTGCGTGGGATGCTCGTGCGTGCCATCGCCGGCGTTCAGCACGGGAATTTCCAGGCGGTGTGCAATGAAATCCGGGGCGCCGGAAGAGGAATGACGAATGACGATACCGTCCGGGCGCATGGCCTCGAGCGTCCAGACCGTGTCCATCAGCGATTCGCCTTTTTTGAGGCTCGAGGATTCCGCCTGGAGGTTCATCGTATCCGCGCCGAGACGCGCGGCGGCGGTGGCAAAGCTGATGCGCGTGCGAGTGGAGGGCTCAAAGAAAGCGAGCGCCACAGTCTTGCCGCGAAGAGTGGCGAGTTTCTTGAGAGGGTGTCGCTGGAATTCTTGAAATGGCTTCGCCTGATCGAGGAAGAAGTTGATTTGCTCGGCGGTCAGAGATTCGATGCCGAGCAGATGGCGCGGGCGCTGCAGCACGGTGTATGTTTGAAGCGGGACCGAAATCAGTCGACGCGGTCCACGAGCATCACACGCTCCTCCTTGTCGGTTTCGTGCAGGCGAACTTCGATAATTTCGGTGTCGCTCGTCGTCACGGTGCGCCCGACGAACGTGGCCTCGACGGGCAATTCGCGGTGGCCGCGATCGATCAGTACGAGCATTCGAATGCTTTTGGGACGGCCCAAATCGAAAAGTCCGTTCATCGCGGCGCGCGCGGTGCGGCCAGTGTAGAGAACGTCGTCGACGAGAATCAGATCGCGATCATCCACTCCGAACGGAATGTCGTTGGCTTGAATCACGGGTTGCGAAGCCACCGTTGAGAGATCGTCGCGATAGAGCGTTATATCGAGCGTGCCCACCGGCACGTCCACGTGCGAAAAATCCCTGATGGATTTGGCGAGGCGCTGGGCCAGCGGGACTCCGCGGCGGCGCACGCCGATGAGCGCGATATTTGAGGTGCCGCCGCTTTTCTCGACAACTTCGCGGGCAAGCCGATGCAGGGTCCGGTCGATCTCTTCCGGGGCCATTAATTGCCGTTTTTCAACGACGCGCATTGGCCGGACATCGTAACACACGCGCTGCGATTTGCGGAACGCGCGGGCGAGCCGCGAGAATCAGTATCGCTTTGAGACAGGACGGCAGCGTCGTGTTTTCCACAGCGGCGCATTCGGGTGTCCTTGACCGGCGTGGTAGACTTCTCGCCGGTGACTCGACCGCAGCCGGCCACCGCCCCGCCAGGGCCCGCGGAAGTTGACCTCAGCGTCGACGTAGGTGCACTTTCCTTCAAGAACCCGATTATCGCCGCCAGCGGCACATTTGGTTACGGCGTCGAGTTTGCCGAACTTGTGGACTTGAATCGCCTCGGAGGGATTGTCGTTAAGGGGCTGTCCCCCGTACCGATGGCTGGGGCCAAGGAGCCCCGGATTTGCGATACGCCGTCGGGGATGGTCAATGCCATCGGCTTGCAGAACATTGGGGTCCAGGCGTTCGTGGCCGAAAAGCTGTCCCTGTTGCGCAGTTACAACACTCAAATTGTAGCGAATATCTTCGGGGAATCGGTCGATGCCTACGTAGAGGTGATTCGTGTACTGGAGCAAGCGGAGGGGGTGGGTGGGTACGAATTGAACGTCTCGTGTCCCAACGTGGGCAAGGGGGGAGTGGAATTTAGTACCGACCCCGGAAGCCTAGCCGCAGTGGTTTCGGCAGCGCGGCTCGCGACGAAGCGGCCTCTCTGGGTGAAGATGTCGCCGACTGTTGGATTCATTGGACTTATGGCAAAGGCGGCAGAAGATTCGGGAGCAGATGCGCTGACCGTCGCGAACACTTATCCTGCATTGTGTATCGACGCACACAGTCGGAAGTCCCGTCTGGGTAGTACCATGGTTGGATTGTCGGGACCGGCGATAAAGCCGATAACACTGAGGTTGGTTTACGAGGCCTGTAAGGCGGTTCGAATCCCGGTGGTTGGCCTC
>DASPVY010000060.1:0-11075 GCA_035622115.1 Candidatus Acidiferrales bacterium | reverse complement strand
ATTGTAGCCAGACAAATCAGTTTCCGGGCTGATGGCCCAAGAGAGTTCGATGTGAGCCGGAACATCGGGGGTTGCCGGAACCTCGATGGCTACCAATCCCGCGGGAGCGGCCGGCGGGAAAATGTCCTTGGGCGTGAGAACTATCAGGTTGGAATCGCCGGACTCAACCGAATCGGCCGGCGTCGAGCCGTACTGTATGAGGCTTCGAACCGAGTAAATGTAGGCGTGGCCAAATTCGAAAGTCGTGTCGCGATAGCCGGGCGACGGCGATTCGGCGAGTAATTCGGAGGGAGTCTGAGGCGGGGCCGTTGCCGGCGAGGCCTGCGTCTCGTGCTTCTCGTCGCGATAAACACGATACGTGACGATTGGGCTCGCGCTGCCAGCATTGCTTGGCAGCGCCGGCAACGTTGCCGCCGTCCAGCTCAATTCCACCGCTTTCTCGGTCACTTTCGCCGCGAGATCGGAAATGGGCGCTGCCGCCGGATATACGCGAGTAATGGAGACGTTCGAGGAATCGGAAATCCCTTTCTCGGAGATCTTTGTGCGCACCGCGAAAGCGGCCATGGCGCCAAAATGATGTTCGACGTCGTCAGCCTTCAACTCGACAGGTAGGCGGACGTGGCCCTCGATTTTGTATTGGTCCACCATTGCCGAAGGAACACGAACGACCGACGCGCTCTGTTTCTCGATGGCGGCAGCCGTAGTGGCCAGCGTGCCCGCAGAAAGAAAAGCCCAGTGAACCTCGAGCGAGGGAGTCACGGTGATTCCCTTGCGGTCCGTGGTTTTCGCCGGCAGAGAAAACGTGAGGAAGACGCGGCTGCCAAGTTGGTGCGCGCTCAGGTCAGTGATCGGATTAGCGATTGGCGGGTGACGCGTGACGGGCTCGCTCGGCGCGGCGCAACCGGCGGCGAAAACGAGCGCGAGTATCAATGCCGGAACACAAACCGGCAAAACCGAAACGTCGAGCGGCGAAACGACCGGGCACGCGCTAGGCCGGGCGTCTCCTCGATTGGTTTTCATTCGCGGTGTTCGAAGCGCTAGAGAATGTAGCGGCTGAGGTCCTGATCCTTCACGATATTGACGAGCTGCTTCTGCACGTAGGCCGCATCGATCTTGATGCTTTTCTTTTTCAGCTCAGGCGCCTCGAACGAAATCTCTTCGAGAACTTTTTCGAGAATCGTATGCAGCCGGCGCGCGCCGATATTCTCGGTTTGCTCGTTCACCATCGCGGCAAACTTTGCGATTGCGGCCACTCCGTCGTCGGCGAAGGCGATCTTCAGGCCTTCGGTTTCGAGCAAGGCCACGGCCTGCTTCGTCAGCGCATTTTTAGGCTCGGTGAGGATGCGAATGAAATCCGCCTCGCTGAGCGAGTTCAGTTCCACGCGAATCGGAAAGCGGCCCTGCAGCTCGGGGATCAAGTCCGAAGGCTTCGTGGTGTGGAACGCGCCGGCAGCGATGAAAAGAATGTGGTCCGTGCGCACCATGCCGTAGCGCGTGTTCACCGTCGTTCCTTCGACAATCGGCAAAATATCCCGCTGCACGCCTTCGCGCGATACGTCCGGGCCGTGCCCCGATTCGCGTCCGGCAATTTTGTCGATCTCGTCGATAAAAAGAATGCCCATCTGCTCGACGCGCTCCAGAGCGACGCGCGTCACGTGGTCCATGTCCACCAGGCGGTTTTCCTCTTCCTGGATGAGATAATCAAAAGCCTCGCCGACCATCATTTTTCGCTTTTTCTTTTGCTGCCCAAAGACTCCGGAGAGCATGTCTTTGACGTTGATGTCCATTTCCTCGATGCCCTGATTGGTGACGATCTCAAACGCAGGCATCGAGCGCTCGCGCACTTCCACCTCCACCATGCGCTGGTCGAGCTTTCCTTCGCGGAGTTGCGTGCGCAATTTCTCCCGCGTTCTTTGCAATTGCTCCTTCCGCTGCGCATCGTTCGCGGATCCTGGCGGATCCTGTGGAGGAGGGCTCGGCGGCAGCAGCAAATCGAGCACGCGTTCCTCGGCTGCCTGTTCGGCGCGCTCGGCCACTTCATCGAGCTTTTCCTCGCGCACCATGTCGATTCCGGTCTCGATGAGGTCGCGCACCATGGATTCGACATCGCGCCCTACGTAGCCGACCTCGGTGTATTTTGACGCTTCAACTTTCACGAAGGGACATCCGGCCAGCCGCGCCAACCGCCGGGCGATCTCGGTTTTGCCCACGCCGGTCGGCCCAATCATCAGAATATTCTTCGGCAGAACGTCTTCCGCCATTTCCGGCTGAAGTTTTTGCCGGCGCACGCGATTCCTCAGCGCCACCGCGACTGCGCGCTTCGCGGCGTTTTGGCCGACGATATATTTGTCGAGTTCGGCGACGATTTCCCGGGGCGTCAGTTCGTCAAACGACTGCATGGGCTCCGGAACCGGGGCCTGCGCTTCTCCGGCAAGGTAGATCACCATTCTTTTCTCCAACTATCCTTCACAACTCTTCAATCGTGAAATTTGAGTTTGTATAGATGCAGATTTCACTGGCGATGCGCATCGCCTCCTGCGCGATGTCTTTCGCGTTGAGCTTCGAGTGTTTAATCAGCGCTCGCGCCGCGGAAAGCGCGTATGGGCCGCCCGAACCGATCGCCACGATGCCGTCGTCCGGCTCGATCACATCGCCGTTCCCGGAAAGAAGAAACGTCGTCTTCGCGTCGGCGACCACCAGCAGCGCCTCGAGATGGCGAAGCGAGCGATCCGTACGCCATTCCTTTGCCAGCTCAACGGCCGCTCGCGCAAGATTTCCGTGAAATTCCTGCAACTTGTTCTCGAACCTGGTGAAAAGCGAAAGCGCGTCCCCCGTGCTGCCCGCAAAGCCCGCGATGATTTTGTCGTTGAAGAGGCGCCGAGTTTTCTTGGCGTTGTGCTTCACCACGCCCTCGCCCATGGTCACCTGACCGTCGGCGGCCAGCACCACTTTATTTTCGCGGCGAACGCAAAGCACGGTCGTCCCATGCATCCGCGCCCGCGTTTGAAAACCCTCATGCGCCTCTCCGCGGACTCGGGTATGGGCGCGCGCTTGGATGCGCCGCCTCAGTGGCTTTTTCTGTGCCGTTGGCATCCGGCAATTATACCCCGCTGCACGCAACGCAACAAAAAGCTGACCGATCTTGTTCAAGTGGAAAGGATTGCTCGACGCCGGAGGCGGACAAGCTAGTCGATAACCATCGCGGAAAAGAAACTTGCGACAAAGCTTAGCGCAGCCCGATACGCAGAAAGCGGAAGTCTCGCTGCTACAGCTCGATCGCTTGGTGCTTTTTTTGTGGCTGGCCGATCGTTTCTACTCTTCCGGCAACACCGGTAACACCGCCATGTCGACCGTCGCCGTGTCATCTCGCAGCTTCAGATACAGCAGCGTTCCATTCGGCCGCGGCACACTCACGCTCATGTCCGTAAATCCGCTCGGCACCGGGACAGAATGCGAGAATTGCGAATCGGACGCCGTGGAATCGATCAAAAATAGATTGTTGCCGCTGAGCCTGCATTGCTTGTCTGGACTGTCTGGGCAGCGGATTTCTTTTAGCGCCGGCAACCGCACAAGCGTCGCCAGGGGCGTCCAGTCGCCTTTGCCTCCGTCCCCATCCACGATGCGAAATCGCAGCGGCCCGAATGCAGACGCTCCAAAGCTCTTTAGCGGATCAAGGCTCGCGAGCATATTCTGCGCGTCCTGCAGAATCAGTCCTCCGTCGTCCACGCCGAGCAATACGTGGAATGAATCGTCGGCCGCCGCGACTTCTACTTTTTCCGTTCGCGAAAATTTATCAGGAACCACAGTTTTCAGAACGAACGAGAGGCGTCCATCCTGGGGAAGCTCATCTTTGCTGCCCAGCCGAATCGCCGACGGATTTGGGCCGGGAGCCACATTCTTGCTGATCAGCTCGGCCTTCGGGCGCGGCGCCTCAACGGTGGTTTGCAGGCTGAGCACGCGCCCGTCGTTCAGCGTGACTTCCGCCGTCAGCTTCTCATCGGGTTTCAAATCTTCCGTGGGTGCGGGGTCCCGCGCAGCGAGGCTCAGCACGTCCTGCTGCTCCGTGCGCGAGAGCTTTGCCGTAACAAAATTGATTCCGCTCAATTGAAATCGTTGGACCTCATCCAGTCGCGTGCCCCGAAGAATCCCTTGGGTGTCTCCCGCGCTGATGGTGAAACGGTCAAGATGCGCCGCCTCCGAATAGGCGATCAACGTGACATCGTCCGGCATGGCGATGCCGAACTGCTTCACTTCCATCTTTACGCGGCCGGCGGTCTCGTCCTTCAGCGGAACTTGAACTTCAATTTCGCCCGGCTTGTCCAGCTTCCACGCAGCCTTCAGCTCTCTGCCCCGCTCGTCGACGGCGGTGATTTTTTCCACGCAAGCCGCGCAATCCGATTGCAGATGAATCGTATCTTCGCGGCCGACGATAAGAGCGCTCCGATCCGCCGAAGTAATCTCCCACGCGGAGGAGTGAGCCGCGCGCATTTTGAAGTCGGGCCCATCGAATGCGTCGAATCCCCAATAGCCGTGGATCGTGCCGGACACATCGGACGCAAGTTTGGTCGCGTCGAGCGTGTGCGAATCGATCACGAAGCCGCCGCGCGCTGCGTCCGGCGTCGCGGGCAAATCCACCGCCGCCCCGGACTTGTCCCGAATGCTCAGCTTCAAATCGTGCGCGATGCCAGTGGAGAAAACCAGCGGCGCGCCCTCCACGGAAAGCACCAGCGGCGATTTCTGCGCGCAATAGACTGTGTCGGAAGCGACCGCTCGAAGCGGCGGCAATTGCGCCGCTTCCACCGCCGGCAAGCCCACCACCAGAACCGATTTCGGATTGTGAAATGAGGGAGGATTATTCAGCCACAGATTCATCGTCTCACGTTCGTTCACCGCGAGCGCGGGGATGTATTGATATTCGGCGGTGCGCAGATTGCTCATGATTTTCGCGACATCCATCACCGCGCCTACGTAGGGGCTGAAGTAACCGCCGCCGGCCATCGGCGTGGAACTAAGATTTCCGATCAGGTCGGAAGACGGCCCGGAGGTGAGCGCTGCCACCATGGATTGACTATGGCCGTCGTCCAACACCAATTGATCGGTGTTCTGTGTCAGGCAGGCAGCCTGCTCTTCGATCGGCCGGTCAAAGCATTTCGGATCCAGTTTGATATTCAGCGTTCGCGCGAGTAACGCGCTGCGCGCTTCCAGAGATTTCGGATCGGTATCCGAAGTCGACCGGATTTCGGCGAGATACTTATCGAGTCGCGAGCGATCCAGACTCGCCTGGTTCAGGTCTTGCGAGGCGCGCACGAACGCGCCCGGTTTGCCGCGCACCGCGGATCGCAAAGTTCCGAAATCGCCGCCCGTTTCCGGAGCCAGAAAGAGAAGCGCCTGCTGCGCTTCCTGAGGCACGGTCACGACGATTCCTTCTTCGCGGGTTTTCTTGTTCCACGTTTCCACTCGCGTAAACCAATTTTCCGGCGGCGGATTGGTCGAGCCGCGCAGGAAAGCCACGATCAGCAGATAGCGCGCCGATTGGCCTTCCGGCATGTCCGGATGAATCCAAAGCCGGTCGCCGGGCTGCAGGTTCGGCACGTCGGCGATCGGCAAAGTCTTTGCGGCGCGCGTCACCCGCACGTCCAAACGCGGCCCGGCCAAATCGAATTGCGAGGATTGGCCGCTGTACGCAATCGCACCTCCGAACAAGAGCAGCACAAAAACGGAAACACAATGGACGAAAACACTGCGAATGGTTGCATCCTTGACCCCGTGCACTTCCATCGCTCGTTCGCTCCTTAGAAGCAATTTATGCGCAACTGGATTACGGTGCGCGTAATCCGAAAATCTGGCGCCGCGCGCCGCACGGAATTTTCGCCGCCGTCCGCTCACAATCTCGAAATGGTTCACAACCCCCGTCATTGCTAGGATGCCGTGTTATATCCAATCGGTACTTCAGATTTTTCGTCGCGTTTCGTTTCAGAAAATGGCCGGTTAAGACTCTGTGTGGCGCGTGTGTCCTGTTTACCCTGCGCTATCGAAGGCCCCGCCTCTTTTTATTTCCAGACCGAATGCAAGCTTGCGGAAATCTATCGCCGCAGCGACGGGTCAGGATTTTCAACGGTGGTATCGCTTACCGAATTAAACGTGGGCTGGAGAGGATGCCCTAATTATTCTTGTCGTTATCTTTATCGCTGTCGCTGCCGTTGCCGTTTTGGGCGTCTTTCGCGTCCTTGGCCTTCTGCTTTTCCTGTTTCCGGATGGTATTCTTGCCCACCTGCGCCCAGCGTTGATCGAGCGATTCTTTGCTGAAAAGCGAGTCAGCGGGATTCGTATTGTATTTGCAATCCGTGAAGAAAACCTGATAAACGCGACGGCCGTTTTTCTCGCGCGTGATTTGGAACGGAGTCGTCACGCCCTGCACCGGGTGATAGTTCGAGTAGTACTCCGTGGTTTCGGCTTTCAGGTGCGTCGTCGGATCTCGCGTCACCACGGTCTTGCGAATCGGCAAGTGCGTGGTTTTTGAAAACGCGATTCGCACCGAGCGATTGTCCGGGTCCACAAACTCGATCCAGTCAGCTTCTTTCAAATCCACGACGTCCGGGCCGAGATAGCGAAGAATGACGTTTGGTTCCTTCCAGCGGTCGCGAAGGACATTGTCGATGTCGACTTTCTGATCTTCCTGAAATTGCGAGACCGTGTCTTCCGCCGCATCGGAGACGCCGCCGCGATCGAGCAGCCAGCCTTTGTCGCCGTTCAGAACTTCGATGATATTTCGCTTGGGAAGATTTTCGTTGCGGTCCTTGTCGGGCAGCTTGGAATAATCGATGAATTTCTCGTAGCCCATCGTGTCGCCGTTGTGGCCGAACTGCCCCAGCCGTCCGGTGCACGTCACATCCTTCACGCCCAAATACGCGCTTCCGCCCATGGCCTGCACCGCGGCGCGAATCAATTCTTTGGCCTTCGCGGCGCTTTGCTCCGGCATCAGCACTTCGGTCTGATCCTGCGCGCGCGCGGGCGCGACAAAAAGCGCGGCGACTGCCAGCGTCAATGCGCCAAGAATCTGGGGCCTTGCTACCCGCACAGAACCGAACCTCCATTGACGTTGAGGACTTCGCCGTTGATGAAATTGGCGAGGTCGGATGCCATAAATAAAATAGGACCCGCGATTTCTTCCGCGGTTGCCGGGCGCCCGAGCGGGATATTCCGGCTGGCGGATTTGAGACCGGCCTTGGTACGCAGCACCGCTGCCGACATGTCGGTATCCACCCATCCCGGCGCGACGCAGTTGACTAGAATGTGGTGCGGCCCGAGTTCCGTGGACAGGCCTTTCACGAAACTGATGATAGCGCCCTTCGTCGCGCCATAGTGAGTGTGAAAAGATTCGCCGCGCTGCCCGGCGGTGGAGCTCAGCGCGATGATTCGGCCTGACTTTTGCGCCTTCATGATCGGCACAGAATAATGAATCACCGAGTACACGCTATTCAAATTCACGCGCACCATTTCATTCCACTCGCGCTCGGTGACATCCTCGATGGGCGTGTCCTTCTCGTTCCAGATGCCGGCATTCGCGACCAGGATGTCTATCCGGCCGAGCCGTTCCCGCGTGAAATCGACGAGTTTCTTGCTGTCCGCCATCCTGCTCAAATCGGCTTTGAAGGACTCGACTCGAGTGCTGTGCTTCCGCGCCTCCTGTTCGATCTGCGCCGCCGCTTCGCGGCTCTTGTGATAACTGAACACGACGTCCGCGCCTGCTTGCGCAAACATCTTCACCGCCGCCGCGCCGATACCGCGTGACCCGCCCGTAATCAGGGTCGCCTTGCCCGCCAGAGAAATCATGAGTCCCTCGAAAGTTGAAGTTGAACGCGTGCGGTGTCAAAAAACCTGAACGAAAGCCAAAGTCCCAATGACCAGACCCACAACTGCAATCGCGCGGTGGTCAGCCCCGCACTTGAGCCCCTCTCGCAACGCCCACCAGTTCGCGGAACAGTGCCGCCGAAAGTTCGTGTCCCGGCATGCGCTCGGGATGCCACTGCACGCCGGTCACCCAGTCGGACGATCCAGTCCACTCGACCGCTTCAATGATCCCGTCGGCCGCGCGCGCCGTGACGCGCAAGCCGCGGCCCGGCTCGAAAATCGCCTGATGGTGCGAACTGTTCACCGTCGTTTCCGGCGAGCCGGTCAGTTGTTCGATGCGCGAATTTGGTTCGATCCGAATCGGGTGAAATGGCTCAGGCGCGCCATGCTTGCGATCCCAGGAATGAACGATGGCCGTCCGGCATTCGCTCGGGATATCTTGAATCAGCGAGCCGCCGAGAAACACATTTAAGATCTGAATGCCGTAACAGATCGCCAGCACAGGTTTGTGCTGGTCGAATGCGTGTCTCAAAAGCGCGAGATCCGTTGACTCGCGCCCGGCATCCGCCGGCGCGCACTTCGGGCGCAACGATTCGCGATAGAGATTCGGATTCACATCGGCCGGACTGCCTGGAAGAACGAATGCATCAAGCGCTTTCGCCATCGCGCTTAGCTTTTCTTTTGGAAGCGTGAGCGGAATTTCCTTGGGTTCGCCACCCGCCCGGCGAATCGCTTCGATATACCAATCGTAGCGCTCGCGAGACCCCTTAACCTCTTCATCTACAGTACGATACGGAACACCCACAAGAGGCATCGGTGGCCCGGAAACCGTGCTGCGACTCTGACGTTCCTGTGCTGGCGGGCTCATTCAAAGGCAATCCTACCATCGCGGCGGGAACCCGGCAACCGGCAGTCCCGCGCAGTCCGAAAGGCCATTCCGCTGCACGATGACGAATTAGCTGCCCGTCGAGAGAGAAACGTAGCGGCTTTCGAGCGACCTCGGGCTCGACGACCGTAGGGAAGCCAGTTTGCGCGGGGGATGCGCCTTGGCCCAAATATCGAAAGTGTCGCTCATGTCCGCAATCAGCTCGGGAATGTGGCGTTCCTGCTTGTCGAGCCATGCATCGAGCGTCAGCCGAGTCTCTCCATCCATGATTCCGTGCTGCAACCAGACGGATTCTGGAAGTGCAGCGAGAACGTGATAAGTCATGCGGCGCAGACGCCGGATAATTTCAAGCGCTTCCTTTGTGCTCTGATGGAAATAGCCAAGCGAGCCGGCCCACAAAGCCGGGTCGAAACCCGATGCCGGAGCGCCGGGCTCAGCGATCATAAGTCTGCAAACGATATAGGCATTCGCTTCGTTGTCGGCGAGGTGCAGGATTGTTTCGTGGATACTCCAGCGGTCCGGCGAAATTTTGTACATCCACATCTTCTTGGGAAAATGGCGAAGCGCACGCATCAATTCCCCGGGCGCAGCGCCGTAGGATTCGAGCTTACGTCTCCTGTCTACGCGAGTCATTCCGCCCTCCGAGCCCCTGTGTCTATAGACGAGGTTTTGTGGATTTAGATTCGACACATCCGGTAAATATCTGAAACAAAATGGCCAGTGGCGTGCGTTCTGTCATTTCGCGCCAAAGAAAAATCCCAGTTGTGCCGAAGCCGGACAGGTGTGTCCGGCTTCGGCGACGCGAACATACTGGATTGTGAATCTGTGAGGGTCGGGGCTATTGAAACTAGAAAATTAAGGTGCGGCTGTATGGAAAGTTGGAGTTTTTGAGCAAAACTGTGCACGCGCCTCGCCGACGAGGTAAAGCGAGCCGGTGATAAAAACAACGCCATCCGAACCGGCGAGCTGTCTCGCACGCTCGATCGCGCGGGAAGCATCGGCAATCGATTCAGATTTCGCGGCGTGATAGCCGGCCACCTGCGATAGCACATCCACGGAAAGCGCGCGAGACTGTCGCGGCTGCGTCAAAATCACGTGCTCGGCGCGAGGAAACAGCACCCCGGCAATTTCATCCACGGCTTTGTCGCGCATCGCGCCGTAGATCAGAATGATACGGCGCCCCGCCAGTTGGTCGTCCCAGAATGCGCGCAATTCTCGCGCAGCCGCCGGGTTGTGCGCGCCATCGAGATAGACAACTGGCTGTTCGCTAACGCGTTCGAGACGTCCGGGCCATTGCACGCCCGCAATTCCGCGCTCGATGGCATGCGCGTCAATCGCGATATGGCGTTTGCGCATAAGGAGAATCGCGGCCCCAGCCGTAAGCGCGTTGCGAATCTGAAATCTTCCGACGAGCGGAACATCGAGCCGGAGGCGCGAGCCATCGGCCCGCCATTCGGCCGTGAGGTGCTCGCCGCGCGAGTCACAATCGATTTCCTCGACGCGCCACACTTCATCCACTTCCACAAGCCGCGCGTTGAGCTCGAGGCAGCGTCGCGCGATGACCGCGCGGGCCTCGGGCCGCTCCGCGGCGCACACGACGATGCCATTCGCCTTGACGATACCCGCTTTCTCGCCCGCGATTTCTTCGATCGAATGGCCGAGATACGCCTCGTGGTCGAAATCAATCTGAGTGATGACGGAGACTTCGGGCGTCACAATATTCGTCGCATCGAGACGGCCGCCCATTCCAGTCTCATAGACCGCGAACTCCGCCCCGCAGCGCGCGAACGCGTCAAACGCCATCGCCGTAAGACATTCGAAGAATGTCGGGTGAGCCGCGAGCTCGCCTGAGGCCATGAGGGTTTCCGCCGCCGCGAGCACGCGCTCGAAGCATTCTGCGAATTGCTCGTCGGAAATCGGCTCGCCGCCGACGCAAATCCGCTCGTTGATGCTCTCGAGATGCGGCGAAGTGTAAAGGCCGGTCCGCAAACCTGCGGAGCGGAGGATGGATTCGATCATCGCGGCCGTTGAGCCCTTGCCATTCGTGCCGGCGATGTGGATGCAGGGGCAACGGCGCTCCAGGTGGCCCATGCGCTCGGCGAGCGCGGAGATATTGCGAAGATCGAATTTCTGGGCACGCGCCTGGCGCGGCGAAGCGAGTTCGCGCCCGAGGGCGAAGAGATAGCGGAGCGCCTCTTGGTATCGCATTTCAGTTCTGAAAGAAATTGAGCGCGCGGGAGATATAGGACTTCATTTCCTTGCGGTGAACGACAGCATCGAGGAATCCGTGCTCGAGCAAAAACTCCGAGCGCTGGAATCCTTCCGGCAATTTCTGGCG
>DASPVY010000059.1:0-8136 GCA_035622115.1 Candidatus Acidiferrales bacterium | reverse complement strand
GCCACGCCCATTACCGTCGGCCAGGAAATGTCCGGATGGGCGAGCCTGCTCGAGCGCGACGTCGTTCGCCTTCGCGAATCGCTGTCCGGCCTCTATGAGCTGGCCATTGGAGGTACCGCGGTCGGCACCGGCTTGAATGCGCATCCGGAATTTGCTGAGCGTGCGGCGAAAAAAATCGCCGAATTGACGGGCTTGCCCTTTCGCTCGCACCCGAACAAATTCGCTGCTCTTTCCGCACATGATGAAATTGTGTTCGCCAGCGGCGCGCTCAAAACTCTTGCCGCCTCGCTGATGAAAATTGCCAACGACATTCGCTGGCTCGCGTCCGGCCCGCGCTGCGGTCTCGGGGAATTGACGATTCCCGAGAACGAGCCGGGTTCATCCATCATGCCGGGCAAGGTAAATCCGACCCAGGCCGAGGCGATGACAATGGTGGCGGTTCAGGTGATGGGCAACGACGCAGCGATTGGCTTTGCCGGCTCCCAAGGCAACTTCGAGCTGAACGTTTTCAAGCCGGTCATCATCTTCAACTATTTGAATTCCGTTCGTCTGCTTTCGGACGCCTGCCGCAGCTTCCTGGATCACACCGTCTCAGGCATCGAAATCAATCGGAAGCAAATCGAGTATTACGTCAAGAATTCGCTGATGCTGGTCACTGCGCTCGCGCCGCGCATCGGCTACGACAAGGCCGCCGCCATCGCCAAGAAGGCGCATCACGAAAATCTCAGCCTCCGAGAGGCCACTCTCAAACTCGGTTACTTGTCGGGCGAAGAATTCGACGCTCTCGTACGCGCCGAAGATATGACCCATCCGTAGCGCCTCGCACCCGATCGACGCTCTGACTCCGCCCTTAAAAATTCTCGAACGCTGGACGAGTATAAGGACACGCTGGCTGAAAATCGGGGAGCCGGAAAACCGGGCGTCGTTATGCGTGCTATCATCACGAGTCGTCTCCGCAATTCCTCTTTCGGGAGCATCGCTGGTGACTGCGCGAATCCTCAATGGCAACGCCATCCGCGACGAAATCTTCGCTGAGCTTCGAGACGAAATCGCGGCGTTGAAAGCCGCCGGCGTCACTCCGGGTCTCGCCGCTGTTCTCGTCGGCGATAATCTCGCCTCCAAGGTCTACGTCAGTAGCAAAGTCGCGGCCTGCGAATCCCTGGGTCTCCGCAGTTTTTTTATCACGCCGCCGGCCACGATCTCGAGGGCCGAGCTTCTCGCGCTCATTCGTGATCTGAATCGCCGCGATGATGTCGACGGCATTCTCGTCCAGCTTCCGTTGCCGGCGCACCTCGATGCAAAAGAAATTCTCGAAGCCGTCGATCCTTCCAAGGACGTTGACGGCTTTCATCCCATCAACCTCGGCAAGCTCGTCGCGGGACGTCCCCATCTGGTTGCCTGCACGCCGCTTGGCGTCATGGAAATTCTTCGCCGCAGCAAGATTCCGGTCGAGGGCGCCGACGCAGTCGTCATCGGCCGCAGCGATATCGTCGGCAAGCCCATGGCGCTTCTCCTTCTTCACGCCCACGCGACCGTCACCATTTGCCATTCCAAGACGCGTGACTTGCCTGGGACTTCGCGTCGCGCCGATATTGTCGTCGCCGCGATGGGCCGCCCAGCGATGATCACGCCCGATTTCATCCGCCCCGGCGCCACGGTGATTGACGTCGGCACAAACCGCATCACGGATCCCGCTTTTGCCGAACGCGTCTTCGCTCATTTCCCCGAGCGCCTCGCCAAATTCCGCGAGAAAGGCTCGGCGCTCATCGGCGACGTTCATCCCGACGTCGCCGCGGTAGCCGGCGCGCTCACGCCGTCGCCCGGCGGCGTGGGCCCGCTCACGATTGCCATGCTGATGAGCAACACGGTCAAGGCCGCGCGCCTGCGCCACGTGGAACGCGCCGGCACGGTCGCAGTGCGCGCATGAGCGCCGCGAACTCATCCTCATGCTGAGAGTCGGACTCACCGGAGGGATCGGCTGCGGCAAGTCCACGGTCGCAGCCGCGCTGCGCGAGCTCGGCGTTCCCGTGTTCGACGCCGACGCCTTCGTTCACGAAATGTTGAAAGCCGGGCAGCCCGCGTACGCCGAAGTCGTGCGAGAGTTCGGTAACGACATTCTTTCCCGCGATGGACAAATCGATCGCTCCGTGCTTGGGGCCATCGTTTTCGCCGACCGTGCCCGCCTGGCGCGCCTCAATCAAATCACGCATCCGCGCGTGAGGGACGCGGTGGCGCAATGGTTCGGCTCGCACGATCACCCTGGCGGTCCCATCGTCGCGGTGGTGGAAGCGGCGCTGCTCGTCGAGACGGGATATCGTGAAAGTCTCGATCAGCTGATCGCCGTAACTTGCCCACCCGATCAGCAGCTCGCGCGTCTTCTCGCGCGTGGACTAACCGAAGGGCAGGCTCTCAAGCGCGTGGACGCGCAAATGCCCGTCGCGCAGAAAGCAGCGCTCGCGAATTACGTGATCGACACATCGGGAAGCATCGCGAACACCGAGCGTCAGGTCCGCGAACTGGTATCGGCATGGATGCAACGGCCGGCGTCGTCCGCGTCAAACAATCGCAAGTCGCGGTCGTCGCCTTGAGGGGCGCGCTGAGTGGCCTGTGAGCGGGACATTGAGCGGAGCTCACTTCCCGGAGGCTTTCATTTTTTTCGGGAATTTCCGGCGTGACCGCTATCATCTCCTGAAGGTGCATTCATGAAATCAACGCTGAGTCAGCGCTTTCGCTTCGTCGTGGTCGGGTTAATTCTCGTGCTCGCCGCCTACTGGGCCGGCGCGCACTGGGCTCCGCGCGAGCCCGTAGCCGTCGAAGCGTTGCGAGGCTCGCTCGCTGCCTTCAGCGCTCCAAGCGACGCCGGCCTCGATGCGCTCGAATCCGAAAATGTGCGCATCTATCGAGACGCTTCGCCGGCCGTCGCCAACATCGTCACTCGCACCGTCGAATACGACTTTTTCTATAACGCGGTTCCGGTCGAGGGCGCCGGCTCAGGCTTCGTCATCGACGCCGCCGGACACATCCTCACCAATCTCCACGTTGTGCAGGACGCGCAAGCCATCGAAGTAACCCTTGGCGATCAATCGCGCTACAAAGCCCGCTTCATCGGCGCCGACACGCGCAACGACATTGCGCTCATCCAAATCGATCCGAAAGGAAAGAAGCTGTCCTCGCTGCCTCTCGGCGATTCACGCTCGCTGCAGGTCGGCCAGCGCGTCCTGGCGATTGGAAATCCCTTCGGCTTTGAAAGCACGCTCACAACCGGCGTGGTCAGCGCGCTGGGCCGCACCGTGCAGACCAGCGACACCACATTCATCGACGAGGCCATCCAAACCGACGCCGCCATCAATCGCGGAAATTCCGGCGGCCCGCTGTTGAACTCGCGCGGCCAGGTCATCGGAATCAATTCCGCCATCTATACGCCGAGCGGCACGACTGCGGGCATTGGTTTCGCCATCCCCATCAACACCGCGCGTCGCGTTGCCGACGATTTGATTTCCAAGGGACGCGTCCTTCAGGCGCAGCTCGGAATTCAAGGACGCGCGCTGTGGCCCGATCTCTCGAGCGCGCTCGATCTCCCCGTCGAACATGGTCTGCTGGTTGAAGCCGTCACGCCGGGAGGGCCCGCGGCTCAGGCTGGCATTCGCGGCGGGGACAAGGTCGTTCTGGCGGGTCTTCAGAAATTGCGGATCGGTGGCGATGTCTTGACGGCTATGGACGGCCAACCGATCTCGAGCCAGCTCGATCTGAATGTGCTGCTCAATCGGCACCATCCCGGCGACACGGTGACACTGACGGTCTATCGCGGTAAGCAAAAGATGGAAACGCGCGCAACCCTGGGTGAACGCTGACTACGCCGCGTCGATCTGGCTGCTCTCGTATCTGCGCGTTTCAGCGCGGCATTTTCTTCGCTTCTTGTGCGCCGGCCATCGCGGTCAACGGACGCGTCTCACGCCCCATTCAGTTCCCTTCTCCAGCGTTCCTTCTCTTCCGGCGAACTCCGAAACCACCCTTCCGCAATACTCCGCACGCGATCGAGCGCCGCCTGCATTTCCGCCTGCTTTTGGTGAATCATTTCGCTATCTGCATTTCGCGGCACGTAAATCAGTGGCGCCGCCACACCCACCGCGCGCGTGAACGGCCGCGGCACTTGAAACTGGTCCCAGGTCTTCTCGAGGGTCCACGCGTTTTCGAGCCCAATGTGAAAAACGAATATCGGCAGCCCCGTTTGCCGCGCCAGCATCACCGGCCCAGGCTTGGCGACGTACCGCGGCCCGCGTGGCCCATCAATCGTGAAGGCCACGTCATGTCCCTCTTCGAGCGCTCGCCCCATTGCCATGAGGCCGCTCAGCCCGCCGCGTGTCGAGCTCCCCTGCGCCGTGCCGTAACCCAGGAGTTCGATCACGCGCCGCGTCCACTGGCCGTCGAAGTTCGTTGTATTCATCACCACGGCGCCGCGTCCTCGAAACAGCCACATTGCCGAGAAGATGCAGCGATGCCAGAACGCCACGATCACCCGTTCCCGACGTTCAGCCGCCGGCCGGTGATACCGCTCTCCCAGCAGTTCGAATTCAATCGTCGGCGCAATTGCCCGCACAACCCCGTACACCACGCCCGCAATCAAAGGTATTTGCGCGCGCCGCCACGCGGAGAGTTTCGGCAGACGCGCATCGAAATGCACGTTTACGCCCTCGTTCCCCGCAGGAACGCCAGGTTTGGCGCTTTCCTTCACTGCGCTATAGTATAGGAGACTACAGGCACCGCTTCGATGTCTGCCGGCACTCTCCCCATTCGCGCGTCTGCGTTCCTCGCCTCCTTCCGGCGAACTTGTGTCTGCCCCACGTTCGCGGCACTCGCAATTCTCCTTGGGCTTCTCTTCGTCCCTCGCGCAGCCGCGCAAGAACACTGGCCCGCGGGTTCGATTGCCAAGCTTGAAGGCGACGATATCTCCGTGGAAGGCGGCGCGTTTCCCCTGGCGGTACCCGGGGCGACCACGCTCTACGTTACCAGTGGAGGCGTGGTCACCGTGCATGTGGGCCTCGCGCGTTTGACGCTCTCGACCGGCAGCACGGCCGATATCGCCGGGCCGGCAAAATTCACGGTTCTCGAATCGGGCGGAGCATTCACTCTGGCTTTGAATTTCGGACGCGTTCGGCTGCACCTCGCCGATGCGACGCCCCTTCGCGTCTACGCGCCGTTCGTCGTGGCCACCCCGATTGCGATTGCCAATGAAGAGCGCGATTTCACGATTGGGCTCGACCCGAATGACCTGATGTGTGTGTATGCAGGAAAGGGCGCCGCAAGGCTTGAGCCTCAGTTCGGCGGCGATGCGGTTTTCGTTCCTCAGTCCGGCGAGCTCATGATGCCGGGAGAACGGTTGCCGCCGATTGCGGCGAAGGAAGGCAGTTGCCGTTGCGCCGCTTACCAGCCGCCGTCGGCCGCACGGTCGCGCCAGACCGCAGCTCCGGGAGAACCCGCGGCTCCAACGGCGGCGACTTCACAACCGGCATCCTCTCCCGCGTCTCCCGCTCCTGCGAACAACGTAGATACGAATTCTGCCGCCGCTGCGCCGCCGCCCAAGCCGCAGCCCACCGCTCCTCCAGCCGCTCCACCGCCCGCACCCCACTCAGACGCGGACAAGGGCTTCGAGCTTCCGGCCAACGCGAACACGGCGCCGCCGATCGTTCCACCCGCAAATGATTCGGCCCCTGAGCCTCCGGCCGTCACGCAACCCATCGTGAAAGTAATCATGCCGCCGCTCAGCTTCACGGCGTCTTCGCCGGCTCCGCCGCGCGATAACTCTCCGCAATATGCGTTGATCATTCCGGCGGATGCCCGCGTTTCACGCGATTGGATTTTCAGCGGCCACGTTGAGGAAGCTTCGGCGCGCGGGAAGCAGAGTGGCGGCGCAGATTCGCCCGAGTCGTCAAATGCGCTCCAGAAAAAGAAGCATGGCTTCTGGTCTCGCATGCGGCAACTTTTCGGCGGGGGGCAGCCGCCGGCTCCGGCGAAACCTGACGCCGGCGCTTTTCAAAACTGAAGCCGCGGCTGGCTCACATGCCTTCGTAGTTCGGACCACCGCCGCCTTCCGGCACCGCCCAATTGATGATTTGATATGGATCTGCGATATCGCACGTCTTGCAGTGCACGCAGTTTGACGCGTTGATCTTCAAGCGCGGCTCGCCTTTTTCCATCGCCATCTCATACACAGCCGCGGGACAAAAATACTGGCACGGATTCCCGTATTCGCGCACGCACCGGTCCCCGCATATATCGGGCTCGAGCACAATCAGATGGCACGGCTGATCTTCCTCATGCCGCGTCCCCGAGTGATAGACGTCCGTGAGCCGGTCGAACGTCAGCACTCCATCGCCTTTGAATCGCGTGCTTTGATCGATCAGGCCGCCATTGTTCTTGCGCTTCCAATATTTCTTGTATCCAGCTTCCTCGCGCATCGGATCGATCAATCCGCGCCCGCCGGTCACGAATTGCACGGCCGTCTGCGCCAGCCCAAGCCATAAACCATGTTGAAACGCTTGATGAAAATTGCGCACCGCGTAGAGTTCTGTTTTGATCCAGCTTGAATCCAGCTTCCGCGAATACGCGGAGAGCGTTTTTGCCGACGAATCTCCGGCGCAAAGCGCTTCGTAAATCGTCTCGGCCGCCAGCATCCCGCTTTTGATTCCCGTATGAATTCCTTTGAGTCTCTGCGAATTCAGCAGGCTTGCGGAATCTCCGATGATCAAGCCGCCGTCCACATAAGCACGCGGCATCGAATACCATCCGCCATAGGGCACCGTTTTCGCACCGTAGCGCACGAGTTTCCCGCCCTCGAGAATTTTCTTCACGTGCGGATGCGTCTTGAATTTCTGGAATGCTTCGTGCGGATCGAATTGAGGATTGTGATATTCGAGCGCGATGACCATTCCCACCGATACGCGGTTTTGCTGCAATCCGTAAATCCAGCCGCCGCCATACATGCTCGAATCCAGCGGCCAGCCCAGCGTGTGCGCCACAAAACCGGTCTCGATTCTTCCCGGAGGAACATCCCACAATTCCTTGATCCCGAGTCCGTAGGCTTGCGGGTTCAGCCCGTCCAGCTTCAATCGGTTCACCAGATCTTTGGTCAACGAGCCGCGCGGCCCTTCGGCCAGCACGGTCACTTTCGCGCGCAGTTCGTAACCCGGTGTGAAGTTGTCCTTGGGCTTGCCGTTTTTGTCGACTCCCTTGTCTTCGGTGATGACTCCGGCGATTCCTTCTTTCTCATAAATCAGCGACGCGCCCGCAAATTGCGTAAATAAATTGACGCTCTTTTTTTCCACCAGCCCGCCGAGCCATTTCACCAGCCGGTTCAGAGAAATCACGTAATTGCCGTGATTGGCAAGCGGCGGCGGCGTGATCGGCAGTTTCCACGCGCTCGAAGCTGTCAGGTAATAGGCCGCGTCTCCCGTCACTGGCGTATCCAGCGGCGCGGACTTCTCGAAGTCCGGCACCAATTCGCGCAATCCGCGCGGGTCCATGATCGCGCCCGAGAGTTGATGCGCGCCGACCTCTCGCCCCTTTTCCAGCACGTAGATATTTTCAGCGGAAAGTGGCGGCGATTTGCCTGCCGCGGTGTGCTGTTCGATCAGATTGGCAAGGTGCAACGCGCAGGCGAGCCCCGCCGGGCCCGCGCCAACGATGAGCACGTCTGCATCGAGTGTCTCGCGCTGAATGGGTTCGCGTTCGCCGGGCATCCGGCCATTCTATCAGACCCCTTGCCGCCACTCGCGCGTGCGAGGCGAGAGGAATCCCGGCGCGTTCACTGCCTGGACCTCCCTGCGCTTTCCTTATTTTTTCCGGGAAATTGATCTACGCGGGTAATCTCAATGTGCGGGAACCGCGGGGCCCAATGCCACTTCCGTCCTGAATTTCTTGTAATCCCGGTAGCTGATGTCGATTTCTTCGTCGTAGCTCTTGAAGAGCGCCACGCGCGCATCCAGCTTCACGTAAACCTTCTGCGGCAGCCACACCTCGTCGTTCACGCGCACTTGCTCGAGATGCGCTCGCGTCCCTTTGTGCAGCCGCAGCAGGAATAATCCATAGCTCGCGTTGTCAACCGCCTCCGCGTCGAGCTTCACCCACTCGCAATCCGCT
>DASPVY010000058.1:0-8827 GCA_035622115.1 Candidatus Acidiferrales bacterium | reverse complement strand
TCGGCTGTAGCATAGCTTGTCGCCGAACTCACATCGAGGCGCTGGCCGATGAGTTCGGGACGGTCGTGCAGCGCCTGCGAGATCAACTGCGAAGGATCGGTAGGCGGCGCCGCCGGAAGCGGCTCCTCGACGGGCTCAAAGGTGCGTTGATCGGCGTAGCCCAACGCCGAGGAGAGCGCAGCGTACGACGCTTGCAAATCGTTCTGAGCTCGAACGAGAAGCAGTTGCGCCTGAGCAAGGTCCACGTTGGCAAAGCTGACGTCCAGTTGCGATTTCAACTGATGATTGGCGAGCGCGGTGATTTGATCTGAGACGAGTTGACGATCCTTGACGGTTTCCTCCGCAACGCGCAGAACCGCTTTCGCCTTGAGCACGCCGTAAAATGCCTGGTCCGCCGCGAGAAGGACATCAGCGCGTGTGGTGACGACGTTTTCCTCTTGCGCCCTGGCGTGAAGCTGTGAGCTTCTCACCAGCTCGTGCGTTCTGCCAAAATCCGTGACCAGCTGGTTTACGGTCACGCCGTTCGCATACCGGTCGTAGATGATCGAGTTGCTCAGCGCGCCCGCCGCCACGCGGCTGTCGTTCTCGGCTTCGACGCCGGTCGCGCTGCCGTATGCCTGCGGATAATAGGACGATTTCACGGCTTTTACCTGCGCGGAGGCGGCTGCCGCCAGTTGCGCCGCGGCTTGAATTTGCGGGTGATTCTGAATTGCAATCTGCTCGGCTTGTTCACGGCTCAGAGTTTGCGTCTGCGAGTCTTGCGCCGCGAGGGGAGGCGCAAACAACGCCAGAAGAAGCACGATCGAAACAAATTCAGGAGTGCACATTATCGAATCTCCTCGGAGGTCTCTGCCGCTATGCGCGGCTCGTGACGCTGATAAATCAGCAAATAGGCCGAAGGGACAATAAAGACAGTCAGCACGATTGATGAAAGCAAACCGCCGATGATCGCGCGGGCCAGCGGCGCGTAGGCTTCGCTTCCCGTCTCAAGCTTGAAAGCCATCGGCAACAGCCCTACCACCGTCGCGAGCGAAGTCATCAGAATCGGACGCAGCCGGATTCGGCATGCATCGATCACGGACTTGTGAACCGGGTTCCCCTCGCCGCGCAGCACGTTTGCGAAGTCAACGATCAGAATGCTGTTCGACACCACCATTCCCTGCAGCATCACCACTCCCATCAACGACTGAATGTTCAAAGTCGTGCCGGTCAAAACCAGCGTCAAAACGACGCCGATCAGACCCGTAGGCACCGCCAGGACGATCAGAAACGGATCGACAAAGGAAGTGAACTGAGCGACGAGAATCAGGTACACGAGCAGAATCGCAAGGATCAGCCCGACGCCGAAGCTCTTGAACGATTCATCCATCGTAACCACTAGTCCTCTCACGTCCACGCGGATGTTCGGGTCGAGATGCAATCCTTTGATGATCCCGGCAATCTCCCTCCTTGGTTTCCCCAGATCCTCCCCGGTTGGCGCGACGTAAACATCCATCTCTCGCTCCAGCGCGTAGTGGTCCACTTCGGTCGTCGTTTGGATGGGTCGCACGTCGGCGACCTGGTTCAAATAGGTTGGCTGCTTCAGGTTTGGTCCTCGCAGCGGCATGGTTTCGAGGTCCTGAAGAGTTTTCACTTCGTCCTCGGGATACTGCACGGTCACGAAGTAGTTGTTGCCGGATTTGCGGTCCACCCAGTAGCTCGGCGCGATCATTTCGTCGGAAGTGAGGGAAGTAATCAGATTGTCGATCACCTCCTTCGTGCTCAGGCTGAGTTCCGATGCGCGAGTTCGATCCACATTGATCTGCAGGCCCGGGTAGTCCATGTCCTGCGGCACGTAGACGTCCTGGACTCCTTTGAGGCCTTTGAATTTCACGGCCAGGTCCTGCGCGATCTCGTTCACCGCACGCAGATCCATTCCGCTCACCTGCACGTCAATTGGAGCCGGCATGCCCTGATTCAAAACCGATTCCACCAGGCTGCCGGATTGAAAGTAGGTCCGCAATTCCGGCATTTGATCTTCGATTTGGCGCCGCACCTTCGCCATATAGACGAAACTGCTGGCGTGCTTCTCGTTGAGTCCAACTTGAACAAATGCGGTGTGCATGGCTGAGTTGGGCGTAAAGAGCGACGACATATCCGGGAACACTCCGATATTTGAAACGATCGTGCTCAATTGCTTTTCCGGAATCACCTGGCGGACAATTCCCTCCACCTTCTTCACGTATTCATTCGTCAGTTCAATGCGCGTTCCCGTCGGAGCCTTCAGGTTAATCAGGAATTGACCGGCGTCCGTCCGGGGAAAGAACGAAACGCCCATGAAGGGAAGAAGAAGAAAGCTGGCGAAAAAAGCGCCAATGATGATGGCGATCGTCGCCCGCGGATACTCGAGAGACTTGCGAACCCATTTCTCGTACACATTCAGAAACTTCTCGAAGCGGCCATTGAAACTCGCGTGAAACCGTGCGCCCCAGGATCGTTTCGCCGGCTCCGCGCCCTCCGTGCCTCCTCCCGCCTCATCAACCGGCTTGAGCATATAGGCGCAGAACAGCGGCACGACCGTAACTGCGTCGAAGTAGGAGGCAAAGAGCGCGATGACCACGCCCAGCGCCAACGCGGAAAAAAGATATTTGCTGACGCCGAAAAGAAACGTCACGGGAAAGAACACGACCACGGCGACCAGCATGATCGCCAGCACGGCCAGCGCCACTTCATTCGTTCCGTTGATGGCCGCGGTGTGCGGATCTTCCCCCAGCTCCATGTGGCGATGAACGTTCTCGATGACCACAACCGAGTCGTCAATCAACCGGGAGAAAACCAGCGCCAGCCCGCTCAAAACCATTGCATTGATCGTCTTTCCCATCGTGTGCAATACAAAAAAGGTGATGAACACCGAGAGCGGAATCGAAAGAAAGATCGCCGCGGTCGCTCGCGGGCTGCCCAGAAAAATCAGAATCATGATCGCGGTGAGGAAAATGCCGATGCCGCCTTCGTGCAGCACGGTCTGAATGGCCTGCTTGACGAAAACCGATTGGTCAAACGCCACGTGCGCGTGCAGTTGCGAGGGAATATCGCGCAATGTCCCGATCGCCTTCCGAATTCCGTCGACCACCGCGATCGTATTGCTGTTGCCGCCCTGCTTTTGGACCGGAACGTACACGGACCGCTGGCCATCGACCCGCACGATGTTGTATTGGAGATAGGACCCGTCGACCGCATGGCCCACATCGCCGATAAAAATCGATTTCTCCCCTTCGGTTTTTAGCGGAACGCCGTTCAGCGCGTTGGCGTTGGGAACTTGCGCGTTCGTATAGATGTTGTAGTCGAGCGGCCCTAGGCGGACATCCCCGGCGGGAAGAATCAAATTGGCGTCGTTGGTCGCGCGAACCACATCCATCGGGCTCAGCTGATGCGCTTGCAGCTTGAGCGGATCGACGTAGACCATCACCTGCCTGTACTTACCCCCGTACGGTGGAGGCACAGTCGCACCGGGCACTCCGGCAATTTGATCCCGAATTTGATACTGCAGATAATCGTGGAGCTGAGTTTCGTTGAGGCCTTGACCTTCCACCGTTAGCAGACATACCGGTAGATTTGACGCGCTGGTGCTTAGCACCACCGGGGGCAAAGTCCCCTCCGGCAACCGGCGCAGGTCCGCCATCGCCAGATTGGAAATCTGCGTGGTGTCCGCGTTGGCGTCGGTTCCCGGCTGGAAGTAAATCCAGATCAGACTCACGCCCGTCATCGAACGCGATTGCATGTGATCAATGCTGCTGCCCAGCGTGAAAAAGCGTTCGAACGTGTCCGTGATATCGGCTTCAATCTGCTCGGGTGGCATTCCGTTGTAAAACGTTGCCACCTCGACGACGGGAATATTGATCGGCGGAAACATATCCACCGGCATCTGCACGATGCTCGTGAGCCCCAGCACGCAGACGAACAAGCACAGGACAATGATGAAGTAAGGATGATTGATCGAGAATGAGGGCATGCTTACTCCTGCGGCGGCGCCGGTGCTTCGATCAACTTCGGATTCACCAGCTCGCCTTCCGTCAATTGGGATCGTTCGCCGAAAACCACGCGATCGTTCTCGGCCAGGCCCGCCGTCACTTCGTAGTCTGTCGCGGATTCGAGTCCGAGTTTGATCCGGCGCCGCTCGGCGTGATTCGCGCTGTTCACCAGAACGACCGTGCCGTCGACATTGTTGTGCGTCTCCACGGCCTGAATGGGCACCGTAAGCGCCTTCTCGATGGAGTGCAGCGGAATCTTTACGGATGCGTACATTCCGGGGATTAATTCGTTTTTCGGATTTGGCACGGAGACCTCCGTGTGCATCGTGCGCGTGGTGGTGTCGATTTGATCGGAGATGCGGACAATCTGCCCCTTGAAGTTCTTTTGGAGACCGGAAACTTCAACGTCGACCGTCTCTCCCGCGCGAATATCCGGAACGGCTCGCTCGGGCACAGGAATCACCAGCCGAAGCAGTGTGTTGTCCGAGAGATGGCACAGTGCGAGGTCGCCTTTATTCGAAGAAGTCCCGGCAGGCAACAATGCTCCCGTGTACGCGTCGATTCGCGTCACAACTCCGTCGAACGGTGCGGTGATCCGCGCGTATGCAAACAGAGCCTTGTCCTTATCGAGCGCGGCTTTCGCCGCCGCCAACGCCTGTTCCGCCGCGGACACTCCCTCTCGCGCAGCCGAAACGCCGGCCGAACCTTCCTGATCTTTCCCTTGCGCCTGATCGATTTCTTCCTGAGCGACGAGGCCGGGCTGCGTTTTTTGCACGTCCGCGAGACGTTCATACGTCACGTGCGCAACGCTGTAGGCAGCCTCAGCCTGGGTCAAATCCTGGCGCGCGCGATCCGAATCGTGTTCGCTGCGCTTCACCGAAGCGTCGTCCTGCAGCAGTTGTTGTTCGAGTTCCGGAATTTCCAGGACGGCCAAAACCTGCCCCTGGCGCACGTGCGATCCCCAATCAACGTTGAGCTTCTGGATGTAGCCCGAGACTTTTGCGAATACGTCAATTTCCTGGTAGGGCAAAAATTCCGACGCGATTTCGAGTTGGCTGGCGATATCGCTGCGGATGACTTTTACGACGGCGACTTGCGGAGCGTTCGCCGCATCGTCCGCCTTCGGTGAAGAAGATCCGCAGCCGCAGAGAAATAGCAATAGTGAGGCTAGAAGCAGCGATCGTCGCGGGACCAGACAACCGCTCAATTCACGATACGGCTCCAGCAGCGCCGGCAATTGCGGCTCGTGCTTCATGCGTCCTCCAATGAATCGGTGATGGCTAGAACGATTCGAGCGCGTTCGCCTAGAGCACGACGACAACGTGAAAAAATTGATTTCCAGGAGAACGCAGACGAGCTAGACCCGGGGCAATGGAGGGGAACGATGTTGCAGCGCAACCGTCACAGAGACACTTTGAACCGGCGGGGCCTCCGTTTGCTTGTCCTGCCCTGTTCGAGTTCGCGGCTGCGATACGACAACTCTCGCAACCGGCTGCAAAAGATTGCGATCCACATGGTGGGGAGAAGAGGCTACCTTGATCTTAGAAGCGGCTGAAAGGAAATGAACGGAATTCGTTTGCGGATAGTACAGGCTGTTTTTCGCGCCGGTGGAAAGCCCCGCGACCGCGCCCAGCAGAAGCAAAACGAGGACCTTGGTCAAGATCCCGCTGGCGGCGCGACGCGGAAGAGATTTCATCGGAAAGCTTGATGTTGTCACGCGTTTCCAACCGTATAAATCAGGAAACCGTTGCCGTTCATTATCTTACATACAATAAGACGCCGGAATCAATAAACGGGATGCACCGAATTCACTCCTGAGTACCTACCGCGTCATTCCGATTCCTGCGTCACGATATGTACATCTACGGCCGGGGCTTCACGCAAAAAGCGATTTACGGCCGAAAGATACAGATACTTTCGAACGCCTTGAGCTGCCGATCGCCCAAAGATTACCTGGGTGACGTGCTTTTCGCGCACGAACTGCGCCACCGCGTCGGCCACGTGCCGCCCCTGGAGCCGCACAACGGTCGCGCCAAGATCTTCGGCGAAGGAAAGATTCGCCTCGAGCGACTTCTGCTCGGAATCTCGCAGCTTTTCGCGCGTCCCGACGTAAAGCACATAAAACTCCGCATCGAGGCGCCGGGCCATGCGCGCCGCCCGCGCGATCAAATACTGCGCTGCCGGATTTGCGCTCACGCAAACTGCCAGCCTTTCCCGCACCGGCCAGGTCTCGTGAATGTCCTTCGCCGCCATGTAATTTTCCAGGCTGCGGTCCACGTGCTCGGCCACTTGACGCAGGGCCAACTCTCGAAGCGCGATCAGATTTCCGCGGCGGAAGAAATTATTCAGCGCCTGGTTGACTTTGTCGGCGGTGTAGACATCGCCGCGCTGCATCCGGCTTTGCAGCGCCTCGGGCGTTAAGTCCACCATCACGGTTTCCGTGGCCATCAGCGGCACCCAGTCGGGCACGGTTTCGCGCACCACCACGCCCGTGATCGCTCGTACCGTGGGCGCGATGCTTTCCATGTGCTGGATATTCATCGTCGAAAGAACGTCGATTTTCGCGGCGATAATGTCCTGGACGTCTTCGTAGCGTTTGCGATGCTTGCTGCCGGGAATATTAGTGTGAGCCAGCTCGTCGACGAGGACGACCGCCGGCTTGCGCGCGATGATGGCATCCACGTCCATCTCTTCGAAGACGGTGCCTTTGTATTCGATTTTGCGGCGCGGAACAGCCTCGAGCTGCGCGGTGAGTTCGTTCAGGCCTTTGCGCCCATGCGTTTCCACGACTCCGATGACCACATCTTCGCCGCGCGCGTGCCGCCGGACGCCTTCACTCAGCATGCTATAGGTTTTGCCGACTCCCGGCGCGTATCCCAGGAAGAGCTTGAAGATGCCTTTGGTTTTTTCCGGCGGGGCCGCTACTTCCAGCCATTCTTCGGGTCGTTTTGGCATGTCGCCAACCGCGTTTTCTTTGCGCCGCGCTGCAGGCAAGCTAGAATACCGGCGTGCGGCCACGCCTCTTAATCCGAGCGCTGCGTTACGCGCTGGTTCTCGGCGTTCTTTTTTTAATTGCCTACGTCTATCGAAGAATTCTACCTGTTAATCAGACGACGGTCGCGCTGACGTTTCTCCTCGCGATTCTAACAGTTTCCACCGTTTGGGGTCTGCGGATTTCGGTATTCATGTCCCTCGCAGCCATGCTGGTTTACGACTACTATTTCCTGCCGCCGGTTGGAAGTTTCGCGGTTGCTTCGCCGGAAAACTGGGTCGCGCTGGTCGCGTTTCTTGGAACGGCGCTGGTCGCCAGCCAGTTGGCCACGCGGGTGCGCCGCGAAGCCGACACGGCGCAGCGCCAGCGGCGTGAAATCGAGCGGCTTTACGCCTTCAGCCAGCAGCTCCTGGTGGAAGGAAACGTCATCCAGCTGCTCAACGCCATCCCGAACCACATCGTCGATATCTTTGAGGTCGGCGCCGCCGCCCTGTATTTGATCAACAAGCAAAAGTTCTATCGATCGGGCTCGGGGCAGGCTCATCTCGATGAAGAAGCGATGAAGAACGCGGCGAACCGCGAAGAACCCTCGATTGACTATGAACGGATGATTTCCTACGTTCCGGTGCGGATTGGCGTCCAGCCGCTGGGAAGCCTGGGAATTTCAGGGCCGATATTGACGCGCAAAACTCTCGAAGCCCTTGGAACGCTGGTTGCCATCGCCGCCGAGCGGGCGCGGGCCGTCGAACGGCTGGGCAAAGCGGAGGCGGCGCGCGAGGGCGAACAACTTCGCTCCGCGCTTCTCGACTCCATCACCCACGACCTGCGCACGCCATTGACGTCCATCAAGGCTTCCGTCACCAGCCTGCTCTCGGAAACAAAATCCGAGGATCTTCACAAGCGCGAATTGCTCACGATCATTAATGAGGAAGCGGACCGCCTGAACCAACTCGTCGGCGACGCCGCGGAAATGGCGCGCCTCGATGCCGGCGAGTTTGAGTTGAAGCTCGAGCCTCACTCGATCCAGGAAATCGTCGGAGCCGCGATCGAGCAGGCCAAGCCTTTTCTCGGCAACCGCCCGGTCCGCTTGGAGCTCGACGGGGTCCTGCCCCCCGTGCGCGCGGATCTTGACCGCATTCGAGACGTCCTGGTTCGCTTGATCGAAAATGCCAACGCCTATTCGCCCCCCGGTACGCCGGTGACGATTTCGGCGGAACAGAGCGATTCGACACTCGTCACCAGCGTGGCCGATCAGGGTCCGGGGATCGAGGAGATGGAGATCGGCCTGATTTTTGATCGTTTCTATCGGGGCAAAGACCAGCGCTTTCAGGTGCAGGGGACCGGGATGGGGCTGCCCATCGCCAAAGCCATCGTTGAAGCGCACGGAGGGACGATTGGCGTGACCAGCCAACTCGGACACGGCTCCGTTTTCTACTTCAGCTTGCCGCTCGACCACAGTGCCGCACTGCCGCGATGAAAACCGCCAAAATCCTGGTGGTCGACGATGAGCCGCAGATTCGCCGCGTGATGCGCGCAACACTCACCGCGCAAGGCTACACCATCCTGGAAGCGGCAAACGGCGCGGCCGCGCTGCAAGAACTTCGTGGCGAGCGCCCGGATCTCGTTCTGCTCGATATGAATATGCCCGGTATGGACGGTCTCGAAACCTGCCGGGAAATTCGGGCCGGCTCCGCCGTGCCGATCATCATTTTGACGGTGCGCGGCGGCGAAAAAGATAAAGTGCGCTCGCTCGACGCCGGTGCGGACGATTACGTCACGAAGCCCTTCAGCATGGAGGAATTGCTCGCACGGATTCGCGCGGCGCTGC